>JAGRPD010000626.1 GCA_020439875.1 Verrucomicrobiales bacterium | reverse complement strand
GGTGTTCGAAGAGCCTCAGCGCGCCCTGACGCCGGGCCAAATCTGCGCGCTGAGGCGCGCTGAGGCTCTTCGAACACCAAGCTCGCGCGGCCACCGCCGTCTGCGGACGCCGCGTCCAACAGAGTGAACTGCGCCCGACCCGCGCGGCATCGATAGCGCGGTTGCGCCTCCAAATCCAATTCGCCACGCGCCATCCATTCCGTGTTCACGGCTGAAGACAACGCGCTCAAGGTGCATTGCCGCGCCCAGAGCAGAGGCGTATCGGTTTCTTCAATCGCAATCACCAACTCATTGCGCTCGGGTCGCTTTGCCACCACCACGTAGGCCTTCTTGTACAAATTTGAGGGCACCCCGATGCCCTTGCGCTGCCCCAGCGTGTAGAGATGCAAGCCGCGATGCTGCCCCAACTCGCGCCCCTCCAAATCCACAATCGGTCCCGGAGAATCCGGCACAAAGGTCCGCAAAAAATCCTCCATCCGCACCTGGCCAATGAAGCAAATGCCCTGGCTATCTTTCTTCTCCGCCGTTTTCAATCCCAGCTCCTTCGCCACAGCACGCAGTTCCGGTTTCAATAGATGCCCAATGGGAAACCGCGCCGACGCCACCTGATCCGGTCGCAGCAGGGCCAAAAAATACGTCTGATCCTTGTTGAGGTCCGCCCCTCGGCGGATCACGGGTCCATCCGCCGTCTCGGCGCGCTGCGCGTAGTGCCCCGTCGCCACCGCCTCAAAACCGTGATCTCGCGCCCAGGCACCAAGCACGCCGAACTTCATCTCGCGATTGCACATCACATCGGGATTCGGCGTGATCCCGCTCTGATATCCCTCCAACAGGTAGTTCACCACCCGCTCCCGGTAGTCCGTCATCAGATTCACCACACGAAAGGGAATGCCGATCTGTTCGGCCACCGCCCGAGCGTCTTCGATGTCTTCCTCCCAGGGGCAATGACCAACGATGTTCTCTTCGTTGATCCAATTTTTCATGTACACCCCCGTCACCTCATGCCCCTCCCGGGCCAGCAACGCGGCGGCCACGCTGCTGTCCACCCCTCCAGACATGGCGGCCAGGATCTTCATCGGCTCACTTCATCCACCACACCCCGGGCGCTGTGCAAGTGGAAATCCCCTTGGCCTCAGCTGCCAGGGGGCTTTGCCTGCAAGCCCACCAGCCCCGCCACGTTTCCCCGACATGCGTGCTCTGTTTTCTTCCCTGCTGCTGGCCTGCCTCACCTCCCCCATCCTTGCCGCAGAAGCGCCACGCCCCAACATCATCTTTATCTTGGCCGATGACTTGGGCTACGGCGACCTCGCCTGCTACGGGGGACGGGTCATTCAAACGCCGCGCATCGATCAGATGCGGGCAGAGGGGTTGAAGCTCACCCAGCACTACTCGGGCAGTTGCATGTGCGCGCCCACACGTTCCGCCTTTCTCACCGGCCAGCACACCGGCCACACCCGGATCCGCAACAACGGCTCTCACCTACGCAAATCAAACCCCGCTCTGCTGCCCGAGGACGTCACCGTGGCGGAGGTACTCAAAAAAGCGGGTTACGCCACCGGAGTCATCGGCAAGTGGGGCTGCGGAGAGTCCGGCACCACGGGCGTGCCTCTGGCTCAAGGTTTCGACCATTGGTTCGGCTACTTGAATCAGACCAACGCCCATCACTACTACCCGCCCTTCCTTTGGCGCGGTCCATCCCAAGAAGACTTCCCCAGCAATCCCGAGCTTCGCCTGCACTACAGTCACGATCTGTTCACCGAGGACGCCGTGCATTTCATCCAAGAGCACGCTGGCAGTGCGTCACCGTTTTTCCTCTATCTGGCCTACACCATCCCGCATGTGGACCTGGACGTGCCAGAGGATTCCAAGACGCCTTACATCGGCGTCATCGAGGAAACAAAGCCTTACGGAACGCCCGGTGGTCAACATTACCGCTATGAAGAACGTCCCCATGCCACCTTTGCCGGCATGGTCTCCCGGATGGATCGCGACGTCGGCCATCTGCTCGACGTGCTGAGGGAACTCGACATCGACAAAAACACGCTGGTCATCTTCACCAGCG
>JAGRPD010000625.1 GCA_020439875.1 Verrucomicrobiales bacterium | reverse complement strand
CTTTACCCGCTGGCACGGGGCGCACACGCTGAAGGCCTATAAGGCACAGCAACTCGGCTGCTGGTGAGGCGATGGTCGTCATGCCAAGGTCGTTCGGAGCAAAGCCGACATCTCGGGAGTGGGCATTGGGTCCTCGACGGGCATCGAAGTAAAAGGGTTCCACCTTTTTGACTGGGTCATCTGGGTCGTAGGCCACCATTGGCACGTTCAGCAGTTGATCAGTTGAGAATTCGGGCTTGAGCATGGTGAACTGCATGGCTTTGGCGATGCGGAAGCTCTCCATGGTGCCAGCCCACACTTTAAGGTCAGATGCGGTGCGGTCTCCTGCCTTCCACCAGTCGATGCGGAGGTTGAAAGGCTCTGGAATGGCGATGGGAGACGCGGTGCCGTCTGTCACATCCAGCCTCACCAAAATGGCCGAGGTTAGTTCGTGGATGATTTCAGCCAGGTTTGGGCCTCTGGCGATGTGGAAGGCACGTTCCTCGAACCACCCTTCGCTCTCAGGCGCGAGGCGGGAGGAAAGTTCAAGCAGGGCGCAACAGGCGAAGTAGTGCGCCGGGTTCGTCACATCTGCCTGTACGCTGGCGGTGGGTTTTGAATCAGGCATGAGGAGAAAGGGGCAGAGGTTCGATTTCGGCGCTGGCGGCGTAGTCGGCGGCGCGGAGGAGGGATTCGAGATAGGCAAGGCCCCAGCGACCAAAGCGGTGCTGGAGGCGGGCGAAGCGTTGGGGTACTTCGGCGGCGGCTTTTTGCGTGTCTTCAAAGTCTGAGCCGGGATCAAAGGTCTCGTCGGCAGGTGACATGGGGAAATGGGGCCGTGCGCGACCGTGATGCGCGGCGACGAGGTGCAGAACTATGTCTTTTTCCTCGTCGGTCATGGCTGTGAACGCGTGGAGAAGGTCTTTATCGGCCTCCTGATGTTGGCTGGGTGCCAGCACATCGAGGAGCGAACCGAACTCGTGACGATAGGGGTCGAGTCCGGGACGTGGTTTGAGCTTTTTGCCGGTGAAGGGGTGTTTGCCGGATTTGGCGAAGCACTCCGCTTTGTCGTAGTTGCCGATGCCTTGCTGCCAGTGAGTGCGGCGCTTGCCGAGATCGTGAATCTGCGCCGCGAGGATGATGCATCGGCTCAGGGATTCCGAAAGGCCGAGCTTGGCGGCGATGTTGCGGGCGTGGCCGACGACATCGGCGACGTGCTTTTCCAAAGTGACGGCAGTGGTGCTGCCGGTGGCGTCGGCACCGAATGCCTTTTTGGCCTCCAGCCAGAGCCAGTAGCGCTGAGGTTCGTCTTCCTCGGATTCGCTGAGGTCTTCGGCTGCGATGAGGGTGTCGATGGTAAGCTTCAGTCGCAGATTGAACTTTGAAAACTCTTCAGGCACCTCGTCGAAGGCACTCCTCTTGCGGACACGAGTCGGTTTATCCTCGGCATCATTGATGGCGGAGACATCAAGAACATCCGCTTCATCAGGGGGCGGCGCTTTGCCTTCCAAAAGTCCTCCTGAAAGCCCGCCGTGGGCTGGAGCTAGCAGCAGAGTGGCATCCTGCAGCAGGGCTTCGTTGTCTTTGTCTGCGAGGTCAGCGAGAGAATGGGAGCGGGAAACTTTGCCTTCATTGGAGACCAGCCAAGGGTGAAGTTCGGAGGCTTTGGCATTGCCGATACGTTTCACCATCTGGGAGAGTTCGTTCCGCACTCGATAGGAAGGCGAGCGCAGCAGTTCGTGCGGCTTGAGTGGATACTCACTAAGCAGTTCCTCGGGGTCGTAGAACTTGGCGAGGGCGTCGGTAATGATTTCTACCTCGCTGCGCCAGGCCACATGCGTCTCTGGCGGCTGCCACTCAGTCTCCCCGTGCAAATAGGGGGCGATGGGTGGACGACCGGGCAGTGGCTCGCGGATGCTGGTCATGGCCCAAGTGTCGAAAAGGATGTCGGTGGCTGGGCGGATGGTCGGAGGAGGTGAAAAGGCTTGCGCACGCTCGGCGGCATCGAGCTTTCGCAGGGCTGCGGGGCTAGCGTCTTTGCTAAGCTGACACAGGAGCGCGAGCGTGCGCTCGCGGGCGGCCTCCATGGGGTCGAACTTAGCGTCGTCAGGGTCCGTGTTCTTGAATGAGGCGGGATGGATTACCTCAACGACGGTGTCGGTGAGCTTGCCGAAGCGATTCACGCGGCCCAAACGCTGCGCCATGCTTTCGTAGGTGGAGAGGTCGCAGATGAGGTCATCCCCCGAAAGGTTGGCACCGACTTCTCCGGCGCTGGTGGCGATGAGGTAGCATGTGCCTTCATGCGGCTGCGAAGAATCTGCTGGCCGGGAAGAGGGCGGCAGGAAACGGCTCAATATCGGCTTTTTGATGAGTCCATCCCGTTCCAGGCCGCGCATGGTGCCGGTGAGCACTTCGTGAGGCAGCTTTTCTTTCTGGAGGGTTGAAGCGACTTTCTGAACCGCATCGAGCGTCCGAGCGAAAATCAAAATAGCACGCCCTGATGCATGTTTTGCCAGAGCTAGTTCGCTGAGTTTTGAAGCCAGTAGCGCGGGCTTTTCATCTTCGATTGAGATCAGCTTGAGATGCTTCTTCGCGTGGAGCCTCTGACTCACGGTTTCATGCTCCTCATCCGCTGGGGTGAGGGTAAATGCTTCACCGGAGTTTCTGGCTGTGGCGGTGAGTTGTAGCACATGCAGAGGTTTTGCCTCGCTGCTTTTGTTTTGCTCTCCCACGATGCTATCGAGCAGATTTTGGAAAGCAGGCTCCAGATGCGCTTCGTCATGCACCAGCAATGCGTCTTGCCCCAAAAATGCCGCGTGATGGGGCCGAGTCTTGAATCCGCAGGTAAAGCGGCTGAAAAGCAGTCCGCTGCCGATCATGTCCACCGTTCCCACAATCACCGCAGGTCGTGCTGGGTCTGCGCACCATTCCCGGTTGTCCGCGAACTGTCCACGTAGTGTGCTTAGTGCCAGCGGCATCTCCGCAGACACTGCGCACATTTTGCGAAGATGCTCAAGCAACTCAGGCAGTTCCGTGAGACGCTGGCGAATCCGATTCACCTCTTCAGTGGTCTGATCCACGACCGTGCGACGATTGACCACATAAACCAAACGCTTCGGAACTTCGGCAGGCTTGGACAACAGGGCGATCAGCCAAATAGCGACAACTGAAGTCTTGCCCAGTCCCGTCGGGATATCCGCAACTGGAGGCATCGCATCGCCATTGATGATTCGATCAAACAGTGCTTCCTGCCAGGGAAAGGGTCGCGAGCCAGTGAGTTGCTCGAAGGTAATGGGGAATGGGTTCATCAGATTGAACAGCTTTCGATGGTGGAAAGTTGATGAGTTTTTCGCCAAATGTCAAACTCATAGTTTAGTATTGAAAGAGGTTAAGGAGAAAGATTTGATTCAAATATCCTGCCAGTGCCATTTGCGTCGTCCCGTTGACACCTTCCGCAGCAATGAGAAGTAATCTTGCTCCAGGCGGGCGGCCCCATTGAAGCAGCATTGAGAGTGGTGCTTTGCGCCTTGACACGAACTTTTCCGCTCGCCTGGAGCACCATGGCTGATCGACTTCCTTCCAGATGGTTGGTACCTCTGGCAGCGTGAATTTGACCTTGGGCATCCCGCAGACCGAGGTAGCCTCCTTGGCTATCGGAGAGAGTGCGGCTCCGTCGAAGCGGCTGGGCAAAGGGGAGTTGCGCTGCTGGAGGTTCCACATCCACGCGAGGACGACGGCGGCGGTTTTGC
>JAGRPD010000624.1 GCA_020439875.1 Verrucomicrobiales bacterium | reverse complement strand
CGCATCGCCGCCGACCTCCACGACGGGCTCTGTCAAGAACTCAGTGCCCTGCATTTCGGCACCGCCAGCCTCCGCAGCCTCACCGCCAGCACCTCCTCCGAGCAGGCCCGCCAGCTCGCCGACGCCGTCGTCTCCATGGCCGCCGCCGCCGTCGAGCACGCCCGCACCATCTCCCACGGCCTCAGCCCCATGCTCGGCAATCCCGGCAACCTCGAAGAAGCCATCCGCCGCCTCGCCGATACGTCGAGCGACATCCAACTACTCCCCTGCAAAGTGCGCGGCAGCTTCGGTGAAGACCCCATTCAGGAGGAAATCGCCACCCAGCTCTACCACATCGCCGTGGAAGCCGTGCACAACGCCCGCAAACACAGCAACGCCACCAGCGTCGTCATCGACCTCCAGCGCCAGAAAGACCACCTCTCCCTCCGCGTGCGCGACAACGGCATCGGCCTCCCACCCAGCGCCCTCCATTCCAACACCGGCCGCGGCCTGCGCTTCATGCAATACCGCGCCGATCAAGCCGGAGCCACCCTCCACATTTCCCCCGGTCGCTCCGGCGGCTCCGTCGTCGTCTGTGAAGTCAACTTACCCGCACCCCAATCGCCCCCCAAAACCTCACCTCACCACGGCCTCACCCCCACCCCCCCGACAGATTGAGGAGGATTTATCGCGATTTGGTCTTTTCTTTGCTCGATGAAACCCTATTCTTCTATTTCCGCCATTTTGGTCCCAACGCCCCATTTTTGATTTGACCGCCTCCTCAGACAGCATCCGCACCGTTTTGATCGACGACCATCCCCTGCTCCGCCAAGGTGTCGCCCTCGCCCTCGGACAGGCTGAAGACCTCGACCTCGTCGGAGAAGCCGCCGACGTCGAGACCGGCATCCAGCTCATCCGCGAAACCAAACCCAGCGTCGCCGTCGTCGATCTCACCCTGGAAGATCGCTCCGGCATGGAGATCATCAAATTTGTCGCCTCCGAGCAGCCCGGCACCGCCGTCCTCGTCCTCAGCATGCATGATGAAGACATGTATGCCGAGCGCTGCCTGCGCGCTGGAGCCCGCGGCTACCTCATGAAAAATCGCGGGCCGGACCGGCTCGCCAACGCCATCCGCACCGTCCACTCCGGACGCCTCTACGTCAGCGACGCCGTCGCCCAACGCCTGCTCAATGAAGCCGTCTCCCCCATGCCGAGTGACCGGGGTGAACTCAGCTGCCTCACCGACCGCGAATTCGAAGTCTTTGAACTCTTCGGCACCGGCAAGACCAGCAAGCAAGTGGGAGACACCCTGGGCATCAGTCACAAGACCATCGACGTCCACCGCATCCGCATTCGGAAAAAGCTCAACCTCCAGACCAACGCCGACCTCATGCACTACGCCGTCCGCTGGGTGCAGAGCCACGAGCCCTCCGTCTGATCGTCTGATCCTTCCCCACGTAGCCACGAAGGGCATTCGTGGTCGCTCAGCTCCCAGGCGCACCCACCCCCACCGACTCACATCGGCGGCTACGGCTCCCAAGCTTTAAAAATCCTCGT
>JAGRPD010000698.1 GCA_020439875.1 Verrucomicrobiales bacterium | reverse complement strand
GGCGGCAAGTTGGGGCACGCGGTGGTGTGGGATGTCAAAACCGGACGGCGGATCACGGAAGTGGGGGGAGAATTTGACTCCATCATGTCCGCAGACATCAGCGCCAACCAGCAGCTGGTGGTGTTGGGATGTACCAACAAGAAGGTGAAGTGTTATGCCACGGCGACGGGGGAGGAAGCCTACACCATTTCCAAGCATACTGAGTGGGTCCTGGCCACGGAATTCAGCCCCGATGGCATCTTGCTGGCCACGGCGGATCGCAACGGCAACGTCTTCACCTGGGAGGCCTCCAACGGCGGGGAGTTCTATCTGTTGGGTCAGCACAAAGCCGCCTGCACGGATCTCGCCTGGCGGGCGGACTCGAACATTCTCGCGTCCTGCTCGGATGATGGCACGATCATCACTTGGGAGATGACGGGGGGCAAGCAGGTGAAATCCTGGGATGCTCACAGCGGCGGTGTGCAGTCGATCTCGTTCGCGCCCGATGGAAAACTGATCTCCTCGGGCAAGGACGGTTTGATTCGCCTCTGGGACATTCAGGGGAAAAAGCTCGGAGAGGTGAAGAGCCAGGGAGATGTGGTGACTGAGGTCGTCGCCTTGCATGACTCCAAGACGGCCGTCAGTGGGAATTGGCGGGGAGAGGTGATCGCGTGGGATCTGGCTTCTTTTGGTGAGAAGCGGCGGTTTTCGTCGAACCCTCCGTTGATCGCGCAACGGATTGTGGAAGCGGAGAAAAAGGCGGAGGAACTGAGCAAGGGGTTGAGCGGATCTCAGCAGGCCGTGGCACAGGCGGAGGAAGCCGTGAAGAAAGCCGCAGCGGCTGCGGATAGCGCCAAGAAAGCGGTGGAGGCCGCCAAAGCCCGCCAAACCAAAGCTGACGCGGCATTGAAGGAATATCCCGGGAAATTGGCTGCGGCTCAAAAAGCCGTGGCAGACGCCAAAGCCCAACGCGATGCCCAGGCCGCTGCGGCGAAGAAACACGCAGAGAATGTGGCGGCGCTGGCTCAGCAACAGGCCGCTCTGGCTGCGGCTCAAAAAGCAGCGGAATCCCTGAATGCACCGGACAAGGCTGAGGCATTGAAACAAAAGCAAACCGAGATCGCCAGCCTGACCCAGCGGGTGGAAGAACTGAAAAAAGCCACGGCTCAGGCTCCCGGCGATGCGGCCCCCTTGGCGCAGGCCGTGCAAACCTCGGAGAAAGCTCTGGCGGATCTAACTGCCGCCAAAACTGGATTGGAAAAAGAAGTGGCGGACGCCAAGGCAGCGGTCGAGGCGGCACCGAAGGCGGTGGAAGCCGCTGATAAAGCCCTGGCAGATAGCAAGGCAAAGGCGGCTGCGGCCGTGGCGACTTTGAAGGGGCAGCAAAGCGATTTGGCGTTCTTTCAAAAGCTGCCGGTGCAACTGCGGGCCGCGCAATTTAACGTGGAGGTGTTGAAGGAAAGAGAAGCGTTGGCCACGCTGAAATCGGATCTGGAGTCCTACAAACTCACGATTGAGGACAATGAAGCGGCTCGCGTCTCGGCGGCGGGCCGTTTGGAGCAGGCGAAAAAAACGCTGGCGACGGTGACTCCCACTTTGCCTCAAAAGCAGGCGACTCTGGACAAGCTGAAAGCGGAGTATGATGCGCACAATGCGGCGATGGAGCCGTCTCGTCTGGCTGCTAAAAAATCGGCCGACGATCTGGCCGCCCAAAAGAAAGCGTTGGCAGGCAAAGAAGCGGAGTTGGCGGCGCTCATCAAAAAGCGGGATGATGCGAAGGCAGTGGTAACCAAAGCGGCGGGTGAGATTTCGGCTTCGGTGGAGGCGCTGAAGAAAAAGCTGGCGGATGTGGCGGCAAAGCTGGCGGCACCTGCCAAGACGGTGGCCGAGCGGAAAGCGGCATTGGCCAAGGTGACAGAATCTCGCGCCGGCCTGGAGAAGAAACGTGTGGAGGCGGTGGCGGAATTGGAAAAACGCAAGGCCGGAACGGCTCAGGCGCAGAAGGCAGCCGATGGAGTGGCGGCGCAGATCAAAGCGGCGCAGGACGGGCTGACCCAGGCACGCAAGGGCGCGGCGGAGGCTGCTCGCGCGGTGGCAGCGGGAAGTCAGGCGGCGGAGGCAGCACGGAAGGCCTTGGAGGCGGCGAAGGCGGCGTCCGATGGTGCCAAGGTGGCCACCGTGGAAAAGGAATTGGCTGCGGCGACAGGCAAATTGAAGGCTGCGGAAGCGCAAGCGTTGAAGGCCAATGCCGCCGTGCAAGGTGCCGAGACGCAATTGAAAGCTCAGGAGACGGCGAAGGCTGCGGCCGAGAAGGCCTTGGCCGATGCGCGCGGGAGTGAGGCCGCCCAAGCGACCCTCGTGGCCACGGCGACGAAGGCGGCGGCCGAGGCGGTGAAGCCAGTGGAGGCGGCTCAAGCGGAGGTGACAAAGGCGGAGACTGCGGCCAAACCATTGGCCGACCAGCACGCGAGCATTTCTCGGGAGATCGATGCCAAACAAAAAGCTCTGGCAGCAAAGCAGGCGGAACCGAAAGCGATCGACGATCAGTATGCGCCGCAGCTGAAGCCTGTGCAGGATGGCGTGGGGCAATTGAAGGCAGCCGTGGCCGCAGCGGATCAGGCAGCCCAGGCGGCGGCGGGCAAGCTGGCGGTGGAGCAAAAGACGCTGGATGCCAAAGCGGCCGAGACGGGCAAGGCGCAGGAAGCTCTGGCGGCAGCTCAGAAGGAGAAGAGCACCGCAGAGGCGACGATCGCGGCGGCGACCAAGGAGATTCCAGAGCGTGAAGCGGCTCTGGTGACGCTGAAAAAAGAACAGGCTGACTTGATGCCTCAATTACCGCCTCTCGAAGCGAAGGTGAAGGAGATGGAGGCACGCTACTTTTCCATGCTG
>JAGRPD010000066.1 GCA_020439875.1 Verrucomicrobiales bacterium | reverse complement strand
AAGACCCCTCATGCGCAGCGCGGTCAATGCCCGCGCCTACAGCGCGCTGCTTGCTCGACAAGCCCTGTAGGCGGCCGCAGTGAGGCCACACGCCTTTGGGACGCGAATGATCCCGCACTGATCTCATCCGAGGGACGATCTTTCAACTTGAGTCCTTGGCGCAGCCTGCTATTCCTGACGGCGTCAGGGGCCGTGGATGGAGAGCTTGTGAACCCCGCCAGGTCCTGACGGAAGCAACGGCAGCATGCCTTTGCATGCCGCGGTTCCCTGGCACTTTTTTACTCCCAATCTCCTCCAAGTGCCAAATGCAGCGCCAAACGATTGCGCGCTAAATTTGCCTGGGCCGCAATCAAAGCGCGCTCCGCATCGAAGGCACGGCGTCGAGACTCCAGCAGCGTCAGCACATCGGCCAAACCCCGCTCGTATTGCCCGCCAGCCAATTTTTCGGCCGTCCGCGCCTGCTCCAGAGCCCGCCGCAACTCCGCCTCTTGCGCGCTCCAAAATCGCTCGGCCGCCAACGCCGTCTCCACCTCGCGAAACGCCGTGAGCACGGTCTCCGCATAGAGATTCAACGCTTCGTCGTAGCTGGCGCGCGCGCTTTTCACTCCGGCCAGCAGCCGCCCGCCTTCAAACAGAGGCTGGGTCAGTTGGCTGGCCATGGTCCAAGTCGCCGACGGCGTGCTGATCAAACTGGCCAGCTGCTGGGAGGTGAATCCGCGATCTCCCGTCAGTCGGATGGAGGGCAGAAACGCTTTTTTCGCGGCGCTCTCCCGGTTCAAGGTCGCCCGCAAGCGCTGCTCAGCCGCCAGAACATCGGGCCGCCGACTCAGCAAGGCCGCCGGCAAACCCGCTGGCACGGATCCACGAAGGCGGGGCAGTTGATCCAACCCTCGAATTTTCCCTTCGGGATAGCCTCCCAAAACAGTTTCCAATGACCGGCGGGCTCCATCCAGTTGCCGACTCCGCTCTTCCACATCGGCTTTGGATCGCGCCAGATCGGCGCGGCCCAGACTCACGTCCAAAGCCGCCGTTTCGGTATCGATGCCCCTATCCAACTGACTCTCCAGCAGCTTCAACTGCGTCTGCCGCGCCTCCACATCCGCCTGACTCAAAGCCACCAGCAAGCGCAGCTCCGTCACCGTCACCGCTGACTGGGCGGCATTGGCCGCCAGCGACAAACGCGCCGCGTGGTAGTCGGACTGCCGGGCTGCCAGATCCGCCAGCGCCGCGCCGCGCTGATCCGCCAATCTGCCCCACAAATCCAGCTCCCAGGCCGCGCTCAGGCCCGTGGTAAATCGATTCGCCTGCTGGGCCAACCCTGGGAACCGTTGGTCACCCGGGCGCTGCGAGCGACTGGCCGTGCCATTGCCGTCGAGCGTCGGCAGCAGGGCCGCCGTCGCCGTCCCCACCCCTGCCCTGGCCTGATCCACCCGGGCAGCAGCGGCCTTCAATCCCGGATTTCCCGCCAGAGCCTGCTCCACCACCGAGCGCAAACTGCCGCCTTCAAAATCTGTCAGCCAACCCGTCGGCTGCTCCTGACTCCAGTCCACCCCACCCTGCCAGGCATCTGGCACGCTGGCCCGTTTCGCGTCGAGATCGGCCGCCAACCGCTGATGCCCCAGCGTCGGCACCCATTGGCATCCCACCAGCAGCAGCCAGGCAGCGCTGCAGCACCAGCGAACCGCACGACTTCGACGCGCCGGTTTCATCCGTGTACTCCCCCACCCTTCAATACCACCCAGCCCACCACCACCAAGATCGGCACCAGGATGGGCAACGAAAACCGCACGATGTATCCCAAGAAGGAAGGCGTCGCCACCTTCGCTTTTTCGGCGATGGATTTGACCATGAAATTGGGGCCGTTGCCGATGTAACTCCCGGCTCCAAAAAACACCGCACCCAGAGAAATGGCGATGAGGAATTGGCCGCCTTCCGCCGCAAACTTCGTCACATCCGCCATCGCATCCACCGACAGTCCCTCCGCACCCATGGAGGCGGCGAGGAAGCTCAAATAGGTAGGCGCATTGTCCAGGAAGGCCGAAAGCGCCCCCGTGGAGAAGTAGTACTGCAAGGGCGTCTCGATCTTCACCAGCTCACCGCTCTCCAGAATTTGCAGGGCCGGGATCATTGTCAAAAAGATGCCCACGAACAGGAACCCCACCTCCTTCACGGGAGCAAAATTGAAATCGTTGGCCTCGTGAATGGGCCTGGGCGTCAGGAAATACGAGACCACCGCTGCGGCCATCATGATCAGAGCCGGCACGGTCACCACCCCAGCGAAGGTCATCTCCTGCAGATTTTTGGGCAGCAACACGGCCCCCAATACCACACCGAGCAGGAAGATGTTTTTTAGACCCCGGAAGAGCCATTGCTCATGCGCGGTTTCTTTCTCTCGGATCTCCTTTGGAGCCCGCCGGAAGTTCTTGGTGTCCATCACAAAAAACACCGCCAGCAGCAGCGTGCAGGCCATGGCCCAGCCCTTCCAACAATGCTCCAGCACCCAAAAGAACGGCACCCCGCGCAGGAATCCCAAAAACAGCGGTGGATCTCCGATGGGCGTCAGACAGCCTCCCACGTTGCTGACCACAAAGATGAAAAACACGATGTGCAGCGAGGTGATACGGTACTTGTTCATCCGGATCCACGGGCGGATCAGCAGCATCGAGGCCCCCGTGGTGCCGATGATGTTCGCCAGCACGGCACCGATCGCCAAAAAGGTCGTGTTCACCAGCGGAGTCGCCTCCCCTTTGACTCGAATGTTGATCCCCCCCGAGATGACAAAAAGAGAACCCACCAAGGCCATGAAACTCACGTATTCATGCGCGGCATGCATCAGGCTGTGGGTGTCATGGCGGGCCACCCCATAATAAAGAGCCGTCACCAAACCCAGAGCCACGGCCACCTTCGGATAATGATGCTCCCAGAAATGGGCCGCGAACAGAGGCATCAGGGCAATGCACAAGAGCAAAATCACAAAGGGAGCCACCATCCACATCGGGGGCAGACTTGAGGCGGAGTGATCAGCGGTTGCGTGGGCGGCCTCCGCCGCAGCCGTGGTGGCAGTGTAGAGCAAAGAAGAAAGCATGACAGTCGATGAGGGAGCGACGGCTATAAAGTCGCCGCGACCTGTATTCCGCCCCCGCTTGACTTGTCAAGGCCGAGCGCCACGCCATCGGGCCTCGCAGAGAGCGCCAAATGGAACGGAAAGGCCTCAACTCACGAGCCCCATTTCCGCCTCTCGACCAGGTTCAAATCCGGCCAAGCGATCTTGGGTGATTTTTATTTCACCCACTTGGCACGCGCTCTGCTTCCCCATGGGACCGAGCATCGCCGACATCGTCGGTCCTGCTCCCACAACTCAACAACACACCAACTCTACCAAACAAGGAAGCCTATGACCTCAAAACTCTTCAAGACCTCTGTCCTGCTCGTCGCCAGCGCCGCGCTCAGCGCCCAGGCTGGCACGCCCACCAGCGGCAAGACCGTCGTCCCCGTTTCGGTGACTGAAGAAGCCGCTGATTACCTCGTCGATGAGGTTGGCTTCTCCTTCGATGCTGGCTACGAGTCCGCCTACTACTTCCGCGGCCTCTGGTTCTCCAACAACAATGTGTTCACGGGCCTGAGTTTGTCGGTGCCCCTCACGGAAAAGCTCTCCCTCGGCCTCGGCGCGCTTTACACCGTGGCGGTTGACACGCAAATCGCGGGTGCTGGGAACCTGAAATATTCCGAATTGGATCTGTTCGGCTCGCTCACCTACGACGCTGGATTTGCCTCCTTCGGCCTGGCCTACACGAACTACACCTTCTTCGATACCTTCTCGGGCTCGATCAATGGTCAAACCTTTGGTTCCGACTTGGCCCCAGATTCCACCATCACCGGCGCGAGCGATATCGGCTTCACCCTGTCCGTTCCCATCGCTGATGGCAACGTCTATGGAGCCTACTTCTACGATCTCAAGATCGACGCGCACTACTTCGAAGTCGGTGCGGATTACACCATTCCAGTGACTTCTTGGCTGTCGCTCGTTCCCTCCGCTCAGATCGGATACGGCGTGGACTACTACTCCTATGCCGAAATCACCGGTCGCTCCACCGGCTGGAACCACGTCCGGTTGAAAGTCGCCGCTCCGATCCAAATCACCAAGTCGGCAACCCTGATCCCCTATATCGCGGCCAACTTCTCCCTCTCCAATCGTGAACTCATCAACACGGTGGAAGGCAAGAACGACCTCTACGGCGGGGTGACGCTCAGCGTCGCCTTCTAATCGGGAGTTCGATTCCAAACTCACCCTTCACGCCGGGCGGCCCTCATCGGGGTCGCCCGGCTTTTTTTTGCCCCGCGCCGCCTGCACCGCCGCTCTTGACCCCGTCACTCGCCGCCCGCACCTTCCCCGCGAATGACTCAAGACACCATCGCCGCCATCTCCACCGCCCTCGGCGAAGCCGCTGTCAGCATCGTCCGCCTCAGTGGGAGCGACGCTTTGGCCGTGGCCCAACGCGTGTTGGAGACTCGTATGGCGCTGGCCAGCATGCCTCCCCGCACGGCCGTTCTCGCCACCGCTCGCGACGCCGATGGCCGGGTGCTGGATCGCGGTTTGGTCATTCATTTTCCCGCGCCACGCAGCTACACGGGAGAGACCGTCATCGAATTTCACGGTCACGGCGGCATGCTGGTGACGCAGGCCGTGCTCGCCGCCTTCCTCACAGCGGGAGCCCGCCCAGCGGAGCCTGGCGAGTTCACTCAGCGCGCCTTTCTCAACGGTCAAATGGACCTCACCCAGGCCGAGGCCGTGATGGACCTCATCCACGCGCAGAGCACCCTGGCGCTGCGGGCTGCCAACGAACAACTCAGCGGAGCCATTGGCCGCGAGGCCCATGCCCTGCGCGAGCCCCTCGTTGAAATCCTCGCCCACATCGAAGCCTACATTGATTTCCCGGATGAAGACATCTCTCCCGATACCGGCGCGGCCCTGCTGCAGCGCCTCGATGGTCTGCGCACCGCCGCTCAACGCCTGCTCGCCACCGCTGACCACGGCCGCATCCTGCGCCACGGAGCGCGCACCGTGATCGCGGGGGAGCCCAATGTCGGCAAGAGCAGCCTGCTCAATCGACTCGCTGGCTTTGAGCGCGCCATCGTCTCCAGCACCGCTGGCACCACGCGGGATACCATTGAGGAGTTCATTCAGGTCCACGGCATCCCCCTCCGTCTCATCGACACCGCCGGATTGAGAGAAAGTGAAGACGCCATCGAGCAGGCCGGCGTCTCACGCACCCGCGATGAACTCGACAAAGCCGACCTCATCCTCGAAGTCATCGACGCCAGCCAGCCGCCGCGCCCCGAGCAGCGCTTGGCCCTGCCCGCCAATGCCGCCGCGCGCCATCTCCTCATTCTCAATAAAACCGACCTCGGCCTGCATCCCGATTGGTTCGAGCAGCGCAGCGCTCCGAGCACCCTCCAAGTTTCTGCGGAGACCGGTGAGGGCCTCGATCGCCTGCGAGATGCCATTCGCGATCTCATCCGCACGGGCAGCACCTGGTCCTCGGATCATCCCGTAGCCATCAATACCCGCCACCAAGCCTGCTTCCAGCGCGCCCTGCAGCACCTCGAAGCCGCCCGCACCGCCCTCTCCAGCGGACAGGCACCCGAGTTCGTCGCCCTCGATCTGCGGGAGGCTCTCCAAGCCCTCGGAGAGGTCATCGGACACACCGATGTCGAAGACATTCTCTCCGTCATTTTTTCCTCCTTCTGCATCGGCAAATAGCGCATCATCGCATCAACATGAAAATCACCGCCTGGCTCGCCGGCACCCTCGCCACGCTCGATCCCGCCCCGCAGCCCCCGCAGCCCGATCTGACGCCGATCGTTTTGGTGCACGGACTCGACGGCACCGGTGCCGACATGGCCCGACTCGCGCGCCATTTCCGCGCCCAGGGTCGCACCGTTTTTTGCCCCAGCTTGGTGCCCTCCAATGGCTCCGCCTCGCTCGAAACCCTCGCCGCGCAATTCTCCGCCTACGTGGACGAGCATCTCGGTCCCGACCAGCCCTTCCATCTCATCGGCTACAGCATGGGCGGCATGGTCGGCCGCCACTACCTGCAAGACCTCGACGGTCAGCCTCGCGTCCCCGTTTTCATCACCCTCAGCTCCCCTCACCACGGCACCTGGATCGCCCACCTGCGGAAGGGAGACGGCCTGCGCCAAATGCGCCGCCGCAGTGACGACAGCCAGCGCCTCAACGCGCAAATCGAGATCCCCGCCAGCACGCGCTGGATCAGTTTCTGCGTGCCGACGGACCTCATCATCGTCCCCTCCCACAGCTCCCATCTGCCTCGCGCCCAACAGCACACCCTGTGGGGGCTCGGCCACTTCACCTGCATCATGGAGCGCCACGCCATTCGCCGCGTCGCGCAGGCTCTCGTCGAGGCAGAAAAAAGCCTGAACCCAGGCTCCGAAATCGCCCCCTCATCCTCCGCCCGCTTCGCCGCCCCATGACCGAAGACTCCACCACCCCAGCGCCTCCCTCAGCGGATCGCATCACCCTCGCGACGCTGAAGGCACTCGCTACCTCAGACGCGCAGCTCTACGCCGTGCACGCGCAGCTGGAGCGCATCTCGCAGCGCACCACCGCCAAGGGCAATCCCTTTTTTGAAGTCCAACTCGTCGATGGCACCGCCACCCTCACCTGGCGCGTGTTTGACGGCAGCCCGTGTTTCATCGAAGTCCGCGATCTCACCTCCGGCTCCGCCATCGAACTCACCGCCGACTGGATCGATACGGGAAAATACGGCATCGATCCCCGCAACCCACGTCTGCGCCGTCTCGACAGCACGGAGGAGGCCGCCCTGCTCTCGGGAGATCCTGATACCGCAGCCCGTCAGGCCGAGGATTGGGATTGCATCCAGCAGCTCCTCAGCACCCTTCGAGATCCTCGCCTTCAGCGCCTCTGCAGCCTGTTCTTCGAGCGCTTTGGGGATCGCTTCCGCCGCACCGCCGCCGCACGGCACAATCACCACGCCCGGCGCGGAGGTCTCGTCGAGCACGTCGCCCAAATGATGCGCTCTGTCGTGGCCCTGCACAGCGTCTATCCCCACCTCAATCGAGACCTGCTGCTCGCCGGCATCCTTTTTCACGACTGCGGCAAGCTCTGGGAAAACAGCTACCCCGAGACCGGCTTCGCCCAACCTTACAACCTCACCGGAGAGATGCTCGGTCACATCCCCCTCGGACTCGAGGTCGTCAACAAACTCTGGCGAGACGTGCTCGACTCCGAAACCGCTACCGCCTGGACGCTGCTCGAGCCGCCCAACGAACTCGTCCGCCTCCATCTCCTTCACCTCATCGCCTCCCACCACGGCACCCACGAGTTTGGCTCCCCCGTGCTACCGAAGACGCCCGAAGCCGTCGCCCTGCATCACATTGATAACATCGACGCCAAGCTCGAAATGATGCGCCAGGGCTACCAGACCGCACGGGAACTCGCCCCTGGCATTTTCGATCGCGTCTCACCCTGGCCCACCCGCACCGTCAGCCCGCTGCCCGAGTGTGAGACACCGGCCAGCGAGCCTGAAACGCCGAGCGCGTGAAGGTGCGTCACTGCACGTGGATCACCCCGCGCATCAGAATGTGGTGGCCAGGGAAAGAACAAACGTAGGGGTAGTCACCGCGCTCTTCAGGCGCGTTGAACTCCAGCACCTCCTCTTTGCCGTGATCCAGCAGCTTCGTGTGCCAAAGGATGGCGTCATTCTCCGGGATGAAGCCCGTCTCAAAACCTTTCGCACCTAGATTCATCGCCTGCATCGCCACCGCATCCGCCTGACCCGGCCTCACAATCAAGAGGTTGTGCGGCATGAAGTCAGGGTTGGCAAAGGTCAGCTTCACGCGCTTGCCCGCCTTCACCGTCAGTTCCTTCACATCGTACATCAGACGCTCGGGCAGCGTTGCGATTCGGATCGTCGTCAGCTCCGGCGTATCACTCAGCACGCCAGATTTTTCCAGCTTCTCCTCCTTGGCTTCCGCGATGACACCCCCGTGCATGGACGCCTCCACATTGAACCACAAATGCTGCACCACCTTCGCCGCGTTGCGAGCGTGAGGTTCCGGAGATTTCAAAAGCTGACCCAGCAGCTCCACATTTCTCACGTTGTGCTGCTGATGCAGCCACAGCGCCTCCAGCAGAGCGTGAGCGTCCTCTTTTTTCGTCGGATCAAACTGCTTCATCCACGCCTGCGTCGCTGCGATCACCTCCTTCGTATCGCGTTCGCTCAACTCCACCCGCGTGCGATGACGCACTCCATCGATGGGATGTTTCAAGTTCTCCAACAAGGCCGGAATCGGCTGTCCATCGATCGCCACCGGCTCCTGCAGAGCGCGACCCTTCGCCGTCATTCGATAGATGCGTCCATGCAGATGATCGCGATTCGGGTCCCGCACGTTGTGCTGCATGTGACCGATGATCACATTGTGCCAATCCCCGATGTAAAGAGCGCCATCCTCGCCAAACACCGCATCACTCGGGCGGAAGTTTTTGTCCCCACTCATCAGCAGCCCGCGAGAGCTATCCTGCGTGGTCGAGCCATCCGCATTGAGGACATTCACCGTGAGTTCCGCTCCCGCTGGCTCTCCCCACACCGTGCCCGCCTCTGCGTTGCGCGCGAGATCGTAGTGTTTGATGCCGAGAAATCCGATCACGTTGCAGATGAGAAAGTCTCCCTGCATGTCCTCGGGGAAGTTCGCGCTGCTGACCACCTCACTCGCCGTCACCGGGCGCACCTCCTTTTTCAGCAGCTCGTGCATTTTGAAGCCATTGCCCTCCGGCCTCACTTGATAGGCGCGGCCGCCCGTGCCGTCCGTGGCGTAGTGATACCCCCATCGGTCAAACGAGATGCCGTGCGGGTTGGGTGAGTTGTCCGCATGCTTGGCGATGGTGAACCGCCGGGGATCGAAGCGATACATCGCGCTGATTTCCGCCTGCAATGAGGGACCCCAGGGGTGCTCAAAGTTATGCACCAAAAAGACGCCACTCTGCCAGTAGATGCCTCCGTCCGGCCCCATGATCAGATTGTTCGCACCGTGGTGGGTATCGGCAAAATCCACGCCTTGAAGAATGATCTGCCGCACATCAGCCACATCGTCCCCATCCGTGTCCTTCAGGAAAAGAATGTCCGGCGCGCAGGTCACGATGACGCCACCATTCCAAAACTCAAACCCCAGCGGATTCTGCACCTTGGCAAATTCGGTGACGCGATCGCACTTGCCATCATGATTGTCATCGTGGCAGATCACCAGAGCATCTCCCATGCCTTTGAGCGGTTCCCACATGGGATAGCTCGGCCACACCGCCGCCCACAGACGCCCCTTCGTATCCACCTGCAGTTGCACCGGGTTGATCAGTTGCGGAAATTCTTTTTCATCGGCAAACAGATTCACCTGAAAGCGATCATCCATGTCCATGTACTGGATCGCTTCCTGACCACTGACGTACTCCAGCCGTCCCTCTTTCTGCGCGCTACTGCTCTTGCTGCCGCCTCCCACATTCGAAATCACCTTCACCGGAGCCGGCACGTTGCCGTCGTCGATCGTCTTGTCTTCACCTCGCGCCCGCGCCCAGATGCGTTCGTCGCGATTGGCTGAGAGCACGTCCTGCATCGTCAGTTCATGCTGCAGCACCTCGCCGTTGGTTTGATCGTTGGAAAACGCCAAGGTGGAGCGGCTGCCCCACACGTCATTCCCATCCCGAGCGCGATAGCGGGCATTCCAGTGCAGGTTTTTATCCAAGACCGCAGCCCGCAGATCTTCCATCGAAGGCGATGCACTCACCGGACGCCCCAGCAAGGCCTGAGCAATCACCTCGCCCAACTGACGATTGCCCTCCGCCGTGAGATGCACGCCATTGATCGTCAAAGGCTCCGTGCTGCGCTGAAACAACTCCAACGTCGGATGAAACAAATCGACAAAGGCCACTCCCGCCTCTTGAGCTGCTGCTTCCGTCGCCTTCGTGTAGGCTTCCAACTGGGGATTGTGCTCCGATCCCGTGGGAAGATTCGGGCTCTTCACATCCTCGTGGGCGATCGGACTGAACAGCACGATGCGCGGAAAGGTCTTTCCATTGGCTTTGGATCCCCGCACCGTTCGCACCCAATCCACCAGCAGCTTTTGATATTCCTCCGGCTTGCCCTCGAAGGATTCGTTGTAGCCGAAAAATCCAAACACCACATCCGGCTTCACCAGCCTCAGGTAATCGGTCATGTGCATCTGGCCCTTGCTGCGTGGGTAGTGATTGGGGCGATCACCGCTGGCACTCATGTTGCGAAAGCGCACGTTCAAATCCGGCAGCGCACTCTGCAGCAGCGTCTCCATCCAGCCATCGTGCTGCATGCGATCCGGCAAGCCGTTGCCGAGGATGGCCACGATGTCGTTCTTCTGAAACGCAAACGGCAGCTTGTCCTTGTAGTCGGCAGGCACGGCGACCAGCTCCGGCTCCTTCACCGCAGGTGCGGGTCGTTGCTCCGCTCTGGACTTGCCTTTGGCAGCGATGTCCACCGGCTGGCTCGGTTTTCCGTCAGCGGAGAAAAAGTCGAGCTTGCCACCCGCTTTGACATCAATCGACATTTGTTCGAAACCAGGAACACCCTTGATTTGGAACACCGGTTGACGCGCCGCATCGAGCAAGCTCAGGGTGAAATCACCCAGCCGATCCTCAAATCCCTGCCGACTCCACAGGCGAATGGTTTCCACCACCTGATCCGAGCCGAGATCGGCCTCCCACCAGGGATTCGGCTTGTTCTCCTGCGTATGCGTCATGCCCTTGCCCCAGGCGCGGCTTTTGTCACCATCGAAAGCGCGCTCCGGCTCCCCCCCGTGACCCGTGGTGGATTGCGAGGCCTTCGCACCCTTCACCACGTTTTTGCCACCGCTCATCACCTCAATCTCCGCGATCTGCAGGCAGCGTTTGTCTCCGGGGATCTCGATGCGCACGTAGCGCGCCGCTTTGCCGGTGGCCACATTCGGCTTCACAGCCGGAGTGGCCGCCGCCGTGGGGCCTGCGGCTTGCTTGGGCTGCGAGGCCTCTTTTTTCGCGCCGCCCTTCGGTTTGGGTGCTGGTTTGTTGGGGCGATTGTGTGCAGGGATCGGACTCTCCCAGCCAGCATACTGCTCGGGCTTGATGCCCGGTGCGTGGGTTTGATTGCCAAAGGTGTTCGGTTTGAAAGGGCCGACAAAACTCACGTCCAGATCCGGCTTGATGCCGTCCTCCAATCCCACCGCCCAAAAAATCCCGTTCACCAAAAGCCGACGATATCCCTCATTCAGCAAATCTTCCGGCGTGCCGTAGAGCGAGGTAAAAACGCGTCCCTCCCGGCCCGACGCACTTTTGTAGGTGCGGGTCCACTCACTCGGCATCGGCGGCTTGGTGGTATCGGGGGGAGAATCGGGCGTCATGCCATTGAGCGGCTGCGCCATGGTCAGCACCTCGGCCGAGACCGGATCTCCGACGTAACCACCAGCCTGCACCCACACGTCTTTCACCCCACGCAGGATGGGATGCTGCGCCTCACTCGGCACGATGCTGATGCGCGTGCTCTGCTCATGATTTTTGCCGTAATGCCCCACCCACGTCTGCCCCAGCACCTGATGCCCGAAGCCCAGCTCGTAGTCCTTCCCTTTGTAATCGAAATCATACAGCGTGTAAGGAGCGGGATTGCCCTTGAAAGCATGCGTCGCAGTGCGAAGCCCCACCACCGGACCACCGCGCTTCAAGTAGGCGTCCAGATGCTTCATCTGATCGGCGGGAAAGGCCTGAAAGCGCAAAAACACCACCGCCAGATCCGCGCTATCCAGCGCCTCCATGCCCGGCATGTTTGAATTTCCCGCCACGATTTCTCCCGTATCCGGGTCGATGTTGAACAGCACCGTACACTTGAAGCCGTGGTGCTTCGCCAAAATGCGCGCCAGCTCAGGCAGGCTCTCTTCGGATCGATACTCATGATCCCCCGCGAGAAACACGATGTGCTTGCCCTTGCCGGGACCTTGCGTGCCTTCAAACACCAGCGGTGCCGCCTGTGCGAGCACCGTGAAACACAACGATGGGAGGAGAAAACGGATGAGCTGGATCATGGTTGGAAGCAATGAAAACGGCCTCCAGACCCGGATTTATCCAGGGCTTGCACCTGAACCAGCCCTCTCGCTACCCAATCAATCGAGCCCCTTGCGCACTCCGTAGCGCTCCGCCAGAGCCAGCAGCCGCTTGGGATCGAGGGGTTTCGACAAAATCGTCAAGGTCGCCCGCGCGCACAGCTCGTTGAGCGCAGCGATTTCTTTTCCATCCAGGGTATCGAGCGGCATGACGACGGGCAGCTCGTAGTGGCTCTCCTGCTGCATCAGCGCATCGTAAAAAGCCACCGCATCCATGTCCCCGAGATGCAGGTCCAAGATGGCCAACGCAAAGTCGTAGCCCTTCGCGTGAGACAGCGCCTCCGACCCCGAGGCAGCCGACCAAAAATAAAAGCCTTCCGCCTTCAAGATCCGTTCCATCTCCGCCCGCAGCTCCGCATCATCGTTCACAATTAAAATCGCGTTTTTCATACCCCCACACTAGGCCAAACCCCTCCCCATGAGAAGCCAAAATCCGCTCCCCCACAGCCACTGCCCAAGCCACCGATGCGCCATGGACCCCACCCAAGATGACCCCATCAAAAACCTCCTCCTCCAACCCAGGCTCCCCAAGGACTTCCTCCTCGCCTTCTCTCCCGAAGTCTTCGAGTTTGCCGACCGAAGTCTCGGAACGCTGAAAACCAAACCTCTCACCGGAACAATTCTCACACTCATAATACAGGGCTTGATCTTGATGTACCAGCCGCTGCACCGTCGCCATCACCATCCGCCCCGCACCTCCCGCGATCTCCGGATTCGGTTCCACCTACGGTGAACCTTTTCCCTTCCGTTACCCCCCTTACCGACTTAGGTTTTCGCCATGGCCGAGGACGACTCCGACATCCATCACGCCCACGACAAGCTCTTCAAAGCGGGCTTCAGCGACCCATCCACCGCAGCGGCCTTCCTTCAGTCTCAGCTCTCACCCGCCATCGTCTCCCGCATCGATTGGCCTCGCCTCCAGCTCCAACCTGGTTCCTTCATCGATTCCCAATTCCGCTCCTCAGAGAGTGACCTGCTCTTCTCCGCCCCGCTGGCCGGACGTCCCTGCCTGCTCTACCTGCTCTTCGAGCACCAGACTACCCACGATTCCCTCCTCCCCCTGCGCCTGCTGCGTTACATGGTCCGCATCTGGGAAAACCACCTCAAAGCCCACGACTCGGATCCCTCTCCCAAGCTCCCCGTCATCCTACCCATCGTCCTGGCGCAGAACGCCGAGGTTTGGAACATCGATCCGCACTTCGCCAAGCTCCTGGATATCCCGCCCGATCTAGCCTGCGATCTTCAGCCTCACATCCCCGACTTCCTCTTCCACTTCATTCAGTTGGCTGAGATCCCGTTTGAAGACATTCGCGGCACACCTGCAGGCATCCTCATCCTGCGCACCA
>JAGRPD010000065.1 GCA_020439875.1 Verrucomicrobiales bacterium | reverse complement strand
CTCATCGTCCCAGCCGGCACCCAGGTCCAAGCCGCCGCGGCCGCTGGCAGCAAGTTTCGAGACCGCATCGATGTGCGCGGCACCTTCACCTTCATCTGGGCTGACGGCAGCGAGTACGTCATCAACGGCATCGCCCTGGATCATCAGCCGCTGCCTGATGGCACCTTTGATCTCACCGACGGCTCACCTGGAATCCGCGGACGCATCCTCAAAACCGACGACTACGCGGAGTTCAAACTGCTCGTCGCGGAAGCGGTCAAGGGCCTGATGAACAACAGCCAAACCCAGTACCAATCGATCTTTGGTTTGGTGCCCCAAAACACCAATCGAAACGCCGCCTTGGGGAGTGGATCCAGCGCTGCTTCAGCCTACGCGCAGGTCCTGGCTGGGCGCATTGAAAAGGACCTTGAGTACGTTCAAGTGCCGGCGGGGACCTCCTTCTACATTTACACGCTGGATGTTTTTGAGCCAGAACTGCGCAGCATCGCTGGACTTCGTCAGGGCAACCAAGCGACCCCGGGAACCTCCCTGCAAGAAATGGAGCACGCCACCGCCGCCGCCGCGCAGCAATTGAGCGAGAGTGAGATGAAGCAGCGCCTCGAGCAGGCCCGTGCAGTGGAGGCCGCCATGGAAAAATCGAAGCAGCAAGAGCGCGAGATCGAACGCACCCGCGCCTTGTTGGCCCCCACGGGCTCACCTCCCGCCGACTCCTCCGACGCCCTTTCCCAACCCTAGCGACCTTCCTTTTTGCATGAATACAGATCTCATTCTCCGGCTCGCGTTCTTCGCTTTGCTGCTCTCCTCCTGCTCCCATTGGAAAAAGCCGAAGGACATCGTCTATGATGAGGATTTGCAGGGCACCCTGGACATTCCCAGCTACACGCGAAACGCCCTGGACGGATGGCCTGAAGGTCGCAAACTCGACCCGCAGGACAGCAGCCGGGTTCGCTTTCCCGACAGCATTCACACCTATCATGTGGGCCGGCTGCCCTCCATGGACCGGCGTGAGATGCATGAGGCGCACTCCGTGTACCGCGTGGAGCAGGATGCCCACTGGGACCAGCGCCTTCCCGCCACGCCGATGCGCTCCAGCGGTGTCATCCTGGGCATTCGGGAACCTTCGAGCAACCCGATACCCGACGATCACGTCATCGCCAACGAGCGCAGCCGTCAGCTCCGCCTCTCGCAGGCATTGGAAGAACAGCTCGCCCTGATTCGCGAGCAGCAGGGCAAACTCGAGACCTTCCTCGCATCCGCTCCCGATAAAAACAAGACCATCGAGCAGCTCCAGCAACAGCGCTCCCAGACGGAGACTCAATTGAAAACCCTTCAGGCCGAGTCCGAGCAGTTGAAGCGCGAATTGCAAGAGTACAAGGATCGGGAAGCCATCCGCGAGGCCACCATGCGCCGATCCAAGCCCCAGTCATGACTCATCCTGCTCCGGAAAAGATCGGTCGCCTGCGTGATCTGCCTCTTTACCTCGAAGGGCTGATCGTCGGCCAGGAGCACGTCATCCCCAAAGTCGTGCCCATCCTGCAAAACGGTGAGCTGGGCCTGGCTGATCCCGGTCGTCCCAAAGGAACCTTTCTCTTTCTCGGTCCCACCGGCGTCGGCAAGACGGAACTCACCCTCCTCATGTGCGGCTACCTGTTTGGTGACGCCGCCAAGCACTGCATCCGGCTCGATATGTCGGAGTACCAAAACCAGGAGTCGCTGCAATTGCTGCTCGGCCAAAATGAAACCAGCCGCGGTAATTTCGGACGTTTCTTTGACCGGGCTGAAGGTCGTGGCTTCATTCTGTTTGACGAGATCGAAAA
>JAGRPD010000623.1 GCA_020439875.1 Verrucomicrobiales bacterium | reverse complement strand
AAAACCCGCCTCATCACGCAAGAACCAAGCAGCGGCACTTGTGTCGCTGCGCTTCATCCCCTCAAGCGCTCTCGCCTCCGTGCCCGCCGAAGCCCTAGCTTCAATCTAACGCATCCCCGGCACCGCCAGCCCCACCTGCACCTTCTCCAGCTCTGCCAACTGATCTCGGAACGGCTCAGGAATCCGATCCCGCACGCCCTCCTCGTCCAGATCCCAGCGATTCTCCCCCCCGTCCCGAGGCCGCGCGACGAACGATTTTTTCCCATCCTCGATCAGCAGCTCATACTCGCCCGATTCGTCTCGGCGAATGACCCGCGCCTGACTGTGAGCTGTCGTCACCAAGTGACCTGCCTCCGCCTCTGACTTCTCCCGCAGCTCTGCGCGCTCACGTTCCGCACGCTCCATTTGCTCTCGCTCCATCCGTTCCCGCCGCTCACGCTCTTCTTGCTGCTGCCGTTCCACCGCCTCACGGCGAGCCAATTCTTCGAGATCGATCTGACCCAGCGTCACCGGCAGCGTCTGCCTTTGCCCCCGGCGGATCACCGCCAGCTCCACCTGCTGACCCGGCCGCGCATCCTCCACCAGCGCCCGCAGCTGCTCCATCGTCACCAGCCGCTGGTCCCCCAGCCGCAGCAGCACATCATGCCGTTCCAGTCCCGCCTGCGCCGCAGGGCTCTCCGGCTCCACCTCCTCCACCACGAGGCCAAAACCCGGCGCAACATCCAGCTGCGCCCTGAGTTCCGGCGGAGCCTCCCGCGCCATCACTCCCAGATAGGTCCGCATCGCAGGCGCATTGCCAGCGGGTCCGCGAGTGGCCAGGCTCACCAGCACAGCCAGGAGGAGGAGCAACGACGTTTTCATTTTCTAAGGTCCTACGAATCGTCTGGGATCACGGCTTGGCACCATCCTTCACCGGCAGCATCCGCGCGCCACTCACCGGCTGAGGAATCTGCACCTCCATCTGCGCCCCGTCTTTCGGATCCACCCAGGCGCGATGCTCCACCGACCACACCCGCATTTCAGGCCCCTGCTCACTCGCGGGAAGTACCCGGGGATACTCGACGGCTGCTCCGCCGGACGCCATCCTACCGCCATCGTCCGCAGGTCGCGGAGACAGCACATTGAGCAGGCCCATCACCGACACCGCCGCCGCCGCACCCAGCCCCGCCCAGCCGGAGGCCACCATCCACCGCGGAGCCGCATGCACCCGAGCCGCCCAGGAGCGATCCAGGTCCAAATCAGCGGAAATGCGATCCCGCAGTTCCAACCCCGCCGCGCGCGGAGTCAGGCTTTTGAGCAAAGTTTCCGTGGAATTTTCAGGGTTCATAATCAGTGATTTTGAGGGGTTGCAAAAGCGGGAAGCTCCGGCTCGATCGCCGGCTCCATCAATTCCTCCCGCAGAGGTGAAAGTTTTCTCTCCAGCGCCTTCAGCGCGTATCGGTATCGCGCCGCCACCGTGTTGATCGAGGCACCCAATGCCTCCGCAATTTGGGCAAACGTCAAACCACTCCACACATGCAGCGTCACCACTTCCCGCTGCTCCGTCGGCAGTCCCTCCAAACTGGCCTCGACCACTCGGGCCACATCCTGCTGCTCCGCCGTCGCATCAAAGTAACCCGGCCGCCGGTGCGCCTCCACCACCGGAGAGCGCTGCTCCCGCGCCGTCCGCCGCCGCTCGCCGCGTCGCTGGTCCAGCGCGATCGTCCGCACCGCCGCATACAGGAGCGGGATGTGATCCGCATCCGCTTGGGGAAAACGCCGCCACCACCTCACAAACGCCATTTGCACCACATCCTCCGCATCCGCCATCGATGGTGTCAGCTGCCGCGCATACAGCACCAGCCGGGGAGCCAGCTCATCAAAGCACTTCTCCCAACTTTGTTCGTTTGGATCACTCTTGAGGTTCATGGTCGTGAAAAAATCTCCCGTCTTTTCTACTAGCTTAACGCCGCCCATCCGACTTTTTGTTTGTGTCAGCCTTTGGAATTCTTTTTTCCCCCCCGATCTCCGACCATGAAATATCCTCTCTCGCTCCGATTCAAGCTCCTCGCCCTCGCCCCGCAGATCTACGTCGAAG
>JAGRPD010000622.1 GCA_020439875.1 Verrucomicrobiales bacterium | reverse complement strand
TGCCGCGCCCCGCGTCGCGGTCTTGTCCACCGGAGACGAGCTGATCCCGCCGGGCTCCGGTCCTCTGGCGGCTGGTCAGATTTACAATTCCAACAGCTTCATGCTGGCGGCGCTGCTGCAGCAGCATCTGCATTTGCCGGCCAGCCTGCATCACGCGCTCGACGATCTCACGGCGACCCAGAACCTGCTCTCCCAACTCGCCGCCACGCACGATGTGATCCTGCTCAGCGGAGGTGTGTCGGTGGGCGAGCGCGATTTCATCCGCCCCGCTCTGACCGCCCTCGACCTCGCGCCCGCGCTGTGGCGCATCCGCGTGAAACCCGGGAAACCGTTTCTCTTCTCCCACCGCACCGCGCCCACGCCGCTCAGCGTGTTTGGGCTGCCGGGCAATCCGGTGTCCGCCTTCGTCACTTTCCACCTTTTTGTTCTGCCCGCCCTGCTGCGGATGATGGGAGCGCCCGATGCCGAACTGGCGGCTCCGATGACGCCCGTCACCCTAGCCCAGGATCTGGAAAATCCCGGGGACCGCCCGCACTACCTGCGCGGTCAGGTGCGAGACGGCGTGTTTTCCGTGGCGGGCCTGCAGCGCAGCGACGCCCTCGGAGCCTTGGCCCGTGCCAACGCGTTGCTGCGTCTCGATGCCGGGGAAAAACTGCCCGCTGGAGCCACGGCGCAGGCTCGCCGAGTGGCGCTGTGAGTCCGATCACAGACCGATCTCCCGCCACACCTGCGCAGGTGTCCAGCCCTCCTGCCGCAACGTGCGCAGCGCGCGAGCGTGATCGCGCTTGGCCAGCCGCTGCCCCGCCTCATCGACCACCAGGCGATGATGCGCGTAGCGCGGTGTCGGCAGTTCCAACAGATGCTGCAGCACCCGATGGAGATGGCTGCTCGGCAGCAGGTCCAGCCCTCGCGTCACCAGCGTCACACCCTGGTCCGCATCATCCACCACCACGGCCAGGTGGTAGCTGGTTGGGATGTCTTTGCGCGCCAGCACCACATCGCCAAACACCGTCGCATCCGCCACAAACTCCCCCTGCCCTTCATCGCGCCAACTCAGGTTCGGCGGCAATTGGCGCTGAGCTGATGCCGCATCCAGCCTCCAGGCATGAGCCTCACCGGAGGCGATGCGTTCCACCCGCTCGGCCGCGCTGAGTCGTCGGCACAGACCGGGGTAAAGAGGCCCGTCCGGTCCTTGCGGAGCCCCCGAGGCCCGTGCCACTTCTTCTTCGATCTCCCGCCGCGTGCAAAAGCAGGGGTAGAGCAGGCCCTGCTGGCGCAGCTTTTCCAGCGCCTCAGCATAGAGCGCCATGCGCTCACTCTGGCGCACCACGGGCTGCTCCCACACCAGTCCCAGCCACGCCAAATCTTCCTCGATTCCCCGCTCATACTCAGGGCGGCAGCGAGGCCCATCGATGTCTTCCATCCGCAGCAAAAAGCGTCCGCCCGCCGCCACCTCCGCCGCCTGCGCTGCCCGTCCCGCCGCCAGGGCATGCCCCAGGTGCAGCCACCCGGTGGGGCTGGGAGCAAAACGAGTCACCTCAGGCATCACGGCAGTTTTCAGCTGGAGTTCGGAGCTTGCAAGTCTGCCGCCAAACAGAAACACTACGCCCATGTCGAGCGCTCGCCTATTTCCCCTTCTTACCCTTGCACTCTGCCTTTTGCCCTTTCCGCTCGCCGCTCAGGAGACCGCCTCCGAACACTCCTTCACGGCCAATTTGGACGACGTGATCGACTGGGCTGCACCCTTTGACACGACGGAATCTCACCTCGCCGAGACCTGGGCTCAGGAGGGTTTTAAAAGTAGCCCGCTTTACTCCCAACGCCAACAATCCGGCAGCGACGTCCTCCGCATCGGCGAGCATCCCTACAGAAACATCAGCGTCGCCTTGAGCGCCCTCGGCGGTGCCGCTCGCGTCGTCTCGGGCCAGCTCGAGTTCAAAGACAAGGCCCTGCAAAACATCGCCCTCGACCTCGCTCCCCAGCCAGAGACCACTCTCCTTCCCGCTCTGGAAAGCCGCTGGCCCAACGCCGAAAAACGGCACACCCCTTTTGTCACCTCCGCAGGTCAGACCGGCTCCATCACCGTGCTGCGCACCCCGTCCGCAAGGGTCACCCTCACGGTTTTTGCTGATCAAGCGCCGCACCTGCAAGTGGAGAAAACCGGCACCGCTCCCACGCCCATCACCTTTCGGGGCAAGATCGGCAACCGCCGCACCCCCGACGATGCCTCAACGACGCCCGACGCAGCGGAAGACGGCTTCATCTCAGTGGCCGAGCTGGACTTCCTGCTCGCTGGCGATCGCGCGTGGAAAATTCAGCCTCAGGATTTGGATCAGCGGTACGCCATGGAGGGTCGGGAGAAACCGCTGCACTTCGAGTGGCTCGACAGCACCCACAGCCGCGCCCGCTTCAGCCGCCGTCCCTTCAGCAATGTCGAGGTCATCCTCACCCTCTGCGAAGGTCAGATCGTGGCCGAAGAAGCCAATCTCGACTTTGAAAATGATCACCTCGCCCGCGTCACCCTCAGCGTCTTCAACGTCGGAGACAGCGGTGAGATCTCCACCCCTGCCTTCGAGCAAATCATCCGCACCTGCGGTCGCACGCTCGGTCAGGTGCTCGGCGTTTCCCCCAAAGAGCAGCGCCAGCAAGGCCGTGGCCCCGTGGCAGCGACCGTCGGCTGGGCCTGGGCCACCCCGCACACCCTGGCTCTGATGGAGCACAATGATCTCAACGCCAAAAACACCGGCCGCCGCACCGGCAGCCCAGAGTTTGTGCGCATCAAAATCGCCTCCGCCGAGTACAAAGACTGGTTCCTCGGCATTAAGCGTGTGGGAGAGACCTCCACCACCGTCAGCCGCGCCGGACTGGTGAACAACGTGCAGCATGAAGCCAACGGCGATGTCGTCATCACCAACGTACCGATGGTGGATCAGGGTCCCAAAGGCTACTGCGTCGTCGCCTCCTGCCAGCGCCTTTTCGAGTACTACCACATCGCCTTTGATCAGCATCAGTTGGCTCAAGTGGTCGGCACCACGGCCGATGGCGGCACCCTTGGCAGCGCCACCGAGGAAGGGCTGGACAAGATCGACAGCCTCTTCAAGACCCGCTTCAAATCCCTCATCTCCTACCGAATGGACTCACGCGACCGCGAAAAGCTCAATGCCGATCGTTTCAAAAAAATGATTCGCGACTCCATCGATCAGGGCATCCCCCTGCTCTGGTCCCTCGGCCTCGGACAGATGCGGGAGGATCCTCCGCTGCCTCAATCCGGGCAGATCAGCGGCGGTCACATGCGTCTCATCATCGGCTACAACGATGCCCAGCAACGCGTCATTTTCAGCGACTCCTGGGGCGCAGGACACGAGAAAAAATCCGCCGACATGCGCGCCGCCTTCGCCTGCACCCACGGCCTCTACTCGCTGACACCCCGCAGCTACTAAGACCGAATTCGACCCCCCAAAGAACCATCTTGAGGGGGAATCACCCTCAACCATCACCCCGCACAAAGGCAATCCCGTCTCCACCCCCGTCGCTTCTTCACGTGCCACACCGGCGACTTGCAAGATTGGTGGCGGCCACCGCGTTCGTGCCGGACTCCATGAACTGGCACCCGCTCCTCTCCCTTCTCCTCCTCCCGCTCACTCTCACCGCCGCGCCGCAAGATGACGCCTACGTCCTCGGCCCGGACTCTCAGCAGCGCCGCGAAGGCGTGCCGCAGGGCAAGGTCCTGCAAATGCCCGCCTGGACAGAGAGCCAGATTTTTCCCGGCACCACACGGGACTGGTGGATTTACGTGCCCGCCCAATACCAAGCGGGCACTCCCGCTAACGTGATGATTTTTTGCGATGGCGCGGGCTTCGTCAAAGAAGACGGCACCTTTCGAGTGCCCGTGGTTTTTGACAACCTCATCGCTGCAGGAGAGATGCCCGTGACCATCGGCATCTTCATTCAACCTGGCCAATTTCCCCCGGCCCAAGGAGAATCCAAACCGCGCAGCAACCGCAGTTTCGAATACGACTCTCTCGGTGATCGTTACGCGCGGTTTTTGATCGAGGAAATCCTCCCCGCTGTGGCCAAAGATTACACCCTCACTGAAGATCCCGAAAAGCGCGCGCTCGTCGGCAATAGCAGCGGCGGCATCTGCGCCTTCACCGCTGCCTGGGAGCGACCTGACACCTTCCGCCGCGTCATCAGCCACATCGGTTCCTTCACCAACATTCGCGGCGGCTACGTCTATCCCGCCCTGATTCGCAAGACTCCGAAAAAACCCCTGCGCGTCTTCCTCCAGGATGGCCGCAACGACTTGGACAACCAATTCGGCAACTGGCCTCTGGCCAATCAGGACATGGCCGCTGCGCTGCAATTTGCTGGCTACCCGCATCAACTCGTCCTCGGGGAAGGCACCCACAACGCCAAACACGGAGCCTCGCTGTTTCCCGACACGGTCCGCTGGATCTGGAAAGACTAACTCACCCTCAAGCCCCTCTACCTCATGCTGCGCCGCCTCTTCACCCTCGCCACGTTGGGTCTCGCCTGCTCCGGATCCTTCGCTCAGGACACCTCCCTCAGCGCCCATCTCGTCCCCGGCAAAGGCTGGGAGCCCGCCGCTACCGGCTTCACCTTCACCGACGGCCTCTGCACCGACGCCGCAGGTAACCTCTACTTCACCGACGTGAAGGCGGGCGAGGGCATTTATAAAATCGATGCCGAAACCGGTGCCGTCAGTCTCGCCGTCAAGGATCTGCCCGGCATCAGCGGGTTGCAGATCGGTCCCGATGGCCGCTTCTACGCCTGTCACAATCGCGAAAAACGCATCATCGCCTTTCCCATCAGCGGTGGTGATGTCCAGGTCCTGGCCAGCGACGTGAAATGCAACGACCTCGTCGTCACTCAACGCGGGTTCATTTATTTCACCGAGACTCCAACCAAGAGCATTCACGTCATCACGCCTGAGGGCAAGCACCGCGTCGCTGCAGAAGGCCAAGTCAATCGCCCCAACGGCATCACCGTTTCACCGGACGAGCAAACCCTCGTGGTCTCGGATCACGGCGGCCTTCACGTCTGGGCTTTTCAGATCCAGCCCAACGGCGATCTCACCGCTGGCGCGCCCTTCATGACCATGCGACCCGCCATCGGCAAGGAGGAAGCCCTCGGCGATGGAGCCACCACCGAGGCGGAAGGACGCTTTTTTGTCACCACTGAGATCGGCATCCAGATGTTTGATCCAGCCGGTCGCCTCTCCGGGGTCATCGACAAACCGACTCCTGAGAGCAAGGTCGTGAGCGTGGAGTTTGCGGGCAAAGATCACCACACCCTTTTCGTCGCCGCCGGAGACAGCATCTACCGCCGTCCCATGCAAACGGCGGGCTATTTCCGCTAAAATTTAGCGCCCGCCCAACCGCCGCCGACCCGACTTGCCGCCGCCGCCCAGCTTGGGCCGCCCAAAGCCTTTTTTCAGGCCTTTGAGGTTGGGCATGCCCCCCATTCCGGGCATGCCGCCGAGGCCCGGCATACCTCCTTTGCCACCACCGCCGCCGCCGCCCATCAGGCCGCCTGCGAGCTGGGCCATCATGCCCTTGTTTTTCATCATCGCTCGCATCATCTCAAACTGCTTCACCAGCTGGTTCACCTCGATCACCGGGCGACCTGAGCCCGCCGCGATGCGCTTGCGGCGGCTGCCGT
>JAGRPD010000621.1 GCA_020439875.1 Verrucomicrobiales bacterium | reverse complement strand
AAGGTGATGAAGGCGATAAAGGAGCTGCAGGCTACCTGCTGCGCGACGGCGGCATGCCTCTGGATAACTTGGCCAACACCCTGACTGTCTTCCTCGGCACGGACGTTGCCTGCGCCCAATGCCATGACCACCCCTTCGCGGACTGGACGCAGATGCAGTTTTATGAGCTGGCCTCCTACTTCGGAGCCAGCACCACGCGGGTCGGCGGCAACTACGGCCGCGGCTCGGACCTGATGACCAACATCGATGAAATGGTCACCGGAGCCGGACAGGACATCACCCGTCTGCGCAATGGCATCCGCAATTTCGTGCAGGCCAACAGCTACGCGGTCGAGGACATGGAGACCAACAAGCTGACGCTGCCTCACGATTACAAATATCCCGATGGCAAGCCAGGTGATCCGGTGAAGCCGAAGTTCGTTATGTGGACGGCGGCGGACAAGAGCAACCCCGCCTACAAAAAAGTGTCCGGCAAAGACGAAAACCTGCGGGTGGCCTTTGCCTCCTGGTTGACCCACCCTGAAAACCCCCGGTTTGCGATGACCATCGCCAACCGCCTGTGGAAGCGCGCATTTGGATCGGGCGTGGCCGAGCCTGTGACCAACATCGACGAACCCGATGCCTCCTTTAACCCTGAGCTGCTGAAGTTCTTGGCGGTCGCGATGAAGAAGCTGAACTTCGATTTGAAGGAGTTTCAGCGCATGATCCTCTACAGCAACGCCTATCAAGCCGAGGCCACCACCGAGCCCATCCCCATGGGCGCGCCCTACTTCTTCCAAGGCCCGCAACTTCGCCGCATGACGGCGGAGCAAGCCTGGGATTCCTACATGACGCTGGTGCTGGGCAAACCCGAGCAGTACCAAGTGCCCTACGGTTTGACCGAACTGTATGGCCGCTCCATCGACCTCAACATCACCAACGACAAACTTAGCGCGCAGACCGTGCTCATGAAGTACGACGCCTATCGCAAGATGGGAGATAAGCTGCGGGCCACGATGGGTGGTGGATTGGACTCCGTGGGTGGTGACATGATGATGGGGGGAGACAAATCCGGTTCCAAGCAGACCAAGGATGAAGACTTGGCCATGTCTGAGGAACTCAAAATCCCCACGTACAATGGCATGCAGCTGATGCGCGCCTCCGAGTTGCCTCAGCCTGAGCGCGGCGGCCACTTCCTGGCGGAGTTTGGCCAGTCCCCTCGTCTGCTCATTGATGGCGGCAGCAAAGAAGGCTCCGTGCCTCAGGTGCTGACCATGATGAATGGCCCCGCTCAGTCCATGCTGACGGACCGCTCTTCGCTGCTGTTCCGCACCATGGAAAAAGTCACCAACCCTTCCGATAAAGTCGAGGCGCTGTTCCTCTCCGTGATGAACCGCAAGCCGACGCTGCAAGAGAAGGATCTGGCCAAGCGGGAGCTTGCCTCCAGTGGTGAAGATGGCTACGCCAACATCATCTGGGCGCTCATCAACACCCGTGAGTTCATCTTTGTTCAATAATCTCAGCCACCCTGCAAACCCAACTCAAACATCAACGCGCAATTCCTCATGAAAACCGCAATCAATAAGCTGGACGAAATCTCCCGGCGTCAATTCGTGGAGCGGGTGGCCAAGACCGCCCTGGGCGTGACCCTGCTGCCCGTCGGTGCCCGCATGGCCCGCGCTGCCGAGGGCCCCGGCTTTGGCACCGCCAAACACGTCATCTACCTATTCATGGAAGGTGGCATGAGTCACATCGACACCTTCGACCCGAAAACGGGTAGCACCAAGGGAGCCAAAGATGGCATCAAAGCCAATGCCGGCTCCGGCAACCTGGACTTCTTGGGCGGCTACCTGCCTGAGTTGGCCAAACAGGCGAACAAACTCTGCATCATCCGCTCCATGATGTCGAAGACCGGCGTGCACGAGTCCGGTCGCTACATCATGCGCACCGCCTACGAGCCGCGTGGCACCATCGTTCACCCGTCTCTGGGTGCGTGGGGTTCCCACTTCCTCGGCCGTATCGAAGGCGCTTCCCTGCCGGACTCCGTGACGGTGGGAACCGGGCGGCACCCAGGCGCGGGCTTCTTCCCGCCCGCTCTGAGCCCGATCCCCATCACCAGCGCGGCTTCCGGTCTGCAAAACGTGCGTCCAACCACCAGTGATAATCAGTTTGAGAAGCGGGTCTCGCTGATGAACGAGTTCGACAGCGCCTTCCGGCAGAAGTTCCAAAACGACGAGGTGAACGCCTACACCGAGTTTTATGATGAAACGATGAAGCTGCTGAAGAGCGAAGACTTGGCCGCCTTCGACATCAATCAAGAACCCGCCGCCACTCGGGAAATGTACGGCAGCAGCGGATTTGGCCAAGGCTGTCTCCTGGCGCGCCGTCTGGTGCAGCACGGGGTGCGTTTCATCGAAGTCCAAGCCGGCGGCTGGGACATGCACAACAACGTGGATGATGCCATGGGCGATCGAGGCGCAGACATGGACAAAGCCTTTGCGGCTCTGCTCAAGGACCTGGAAGAGACCGGTCTGCTCAAAGACACAATGGTCTGCCTGGGTTCTGAGTTTGGTCGTACGCCAGACATCAATCAGAACATGGGCCGGGATCACTATCCCCTGGCCTACTCCACGGTTCTCGCCGGTGGGGGCGTCAAAGGCGGCTTCGTTTATGGTGCTACCGACAAAGACGGCCGCCGCGTCGCGGACAAGCAGACCAGTCCGCAGGACTTTGTGGCCACCATCGGTCACGCCATGGGTCTGCCCACCGAAGAAGTCGTCATGTCTCCCAGCAACCGTCCGTTCACGGTGGGCGACAAAGGACAGCCCGTTCTGGAAGTGTTTGCGTAATCAGCGGATCCCCGCTCCAACTCTTCTCACCGATGCGCCCGGCTTCCGAGCCGGGCGCATTTTTTTGGCCCTGTGGGGCAAATCTGACATCCATCTGCGATCACGCCCCCCGCTCAAACCAACCCCACTCGCTAGAAACTCATCCAGCCGAGCCTAAAACGTCAGTTTTCCCCGGGAGGCGCGTAGAGGAAAATGTCAATTTTCTCGGAGGTGGGGAATGCGTAGAGGAAAATGTCCATCTTCCCGGGGTAGGATGGGAACGCGTAGAGGAAAATGTCAATTTTCCCGGGGTGGGGAGGGGACGTGTAACGGAAAATGTCAATTTTCCTGGGGTGGGAAAAGGGCAACCCATTGATCCAGAAATTTCAGCCAGAGAAACAACACGCCACTCCAGCCCACCGTGGCACCGTGTTTCCAACCGCCCGGCCCTCCCCGCACCCCTCCACCTCCAGACCTCCGCTCCGTCACCCCATCCTCCCCTCCATCAGGCCCCGTGAAAGAGAGCCTCACACTGAGAAACTTCA
>JAGRPD010000620.1 GCA_020439875.1 Verrucomicrobiales bacterium | reverse complement strand
GTCCCTTCATCGCCTGGGCCACCTCGGGCTGCAAAGCCATCCGCATGGGTCCGTGGAAACTCGTCGCCCTGCCGCAAAAGCCCTGGGAATTGTACCACCTCGAGAGCGACCGCACCGAACTGCACGATCTGGCCAAGGAGCAGCCGGACCGGGTCGAAGCGATGGCCCGGGCTTTTGAGGAATGGCGGAAGAAGTAGGATTCCTGGCCTGGGGGAACCAGGGATTTCGAGAGACGAGGAAAGAGGTGGGAAGAGGGGTGTTGACGAAGAGTAGGGGGGGAGCTTCAAATAGGGATCATGGCAACCATTGCAGTCCTGGGCACTCTCGATACGAAAGGTGTGGAACACGCCTTTGTGGCGGAATGCATCCGCGAACGTGGGCATCGAGTTTTGATGATCGACACAGGCACGGGGGCACCACCGACGGTGACGCCGGACATCTCACGGGAAGAGGTGGCGGCGGCAGGTGGCGTGGATCTGCAGGCGCTGGTGGCGCGGCAGGATCGCGGTGAAGCGGTGACCGCGATGGCTGGTGCGGCGGCGCAGTTGCTGAGTCGGTTCGTGGAGGAGGGGCGCATCGACGGGGTGATTTCACTGGGTGGCGGCGGTGGGACGGCGATCGGGACGGCGGCCATGCGGGCGCTGCCGGTGGGCTTTCCAAAGCTGATGGTTTCGACTTTGGCCGCTGGCAATGTGGCTCCCTACGTGGGGACCAAAGACATCGTCATGTTTCCCAGCATCGTCGATGTGGCGGGAGTGAATCGTTTGTCACGGGTGCTGCTGACTCGCGCGGCGGGAGCCATCTGCGGCATGGTGGAAATGGAGGTGCCGGAGGGAGAAGATCGGCCGCTGATCGCAGCATCGATGTTTGGCAACACCACCGAGTGCGTGAACGCAGCGAAAGCCGTGCTGGAAGACGCGGGTTACGAGGTGCTGGTTTTCCACGCGACGGGAATGGGTGGACGAGTGATGGAGGGGCTCATTGAGACAGGACTGTTTGCGGGTGTGGCGGACATCACGACCACCGAGTGGGCGGATGAGTCGGTGGGCGGCATCCTCGGTGCGGGGCCGACTCGCCTGGATGCAGCGGGGAAAACGGGCACGCCAGCCATCGTGGTGCCGGGCTGTCTGGACATGGTGAATTTCGGTGAGCGCGCCTCCGTGCCGGAGCGGTTCGCGAGACGCACGTTTTATCAGCACAATCCTCAGGTGACGCTGATGCGGACCACGGCGGAGGAGAGCGCCGAGCTGGGGCGGATTTTGGCGGAGAAGGTCAATGCCTACACCGGTCCGGTCAGTGTCCTCCTGCCGCTGCGGGCCATCAGCGTGATCAGCGCCGAGGGCCAGCCGTTTCACGATCCGGCAGCGGATGCGGCGCTGTTTGCGGCGATCAAAGCGCACTTGAAACCCGAGGTCGCTCTGGTGGAGGTGGACGCGACCATCAACGACGCCGAGTTTGCCCAAACCTGTGCGGCGGAGTTGCTGCGGCTCATGGCAGATCGGGCGTGAGGGATCTCGCCTCCACCTTGCAACTTCCATCCCGGCAGGTGGCGGGTGATCCGGCAGCGCGGAGCAAATCGTCCCCGCTGAGCCGCAACAGCTGAGACAGGCGCAGGCGGCGGCTGGAAATCCAGTGCACCACGCTTTTGGCGACGGCTTGCAGAGCGGGTGTGGCGAGACGGGCCGACCACTCCCGATAATCTTGCAAGGCCCACAGGCAGGTGATCCAAGCGCCCGCCCCCTGCCAGAGCGAGCCATCATCTGCGAGCACAACGATTTCCTCATCGGCGCGCAGGGAGGGCAGCTGCGGGCAACGCCGCCGAGCCTCTGCCGAATCGTAGGGCAGGAATTCGAGCCGTACCCAGCTGGGCTGGGCCTGCATCCAGGCGCGGAAACGCGAACACAAGCCGCAGTGAGCGTCATAAAAGATGGTGAGCGTGTTCATCGGATGGGGTTCAGGTCGTGCGATCACAGGGTGTCGAGGGCGTTGGCGGGGGCGATTTTGGTCATGGGGGGGATCGGAGGCGGCATGCTTCCAAGTTGGGCGCGGCGGCGCAGTTTGGTGAAGACGTAGAGGTTGAAAAAGTGCATGCCTCCGAGCATGAGCAGCACCACGCCCATCTTCGAACTGAGGGTTTCAAACACGCCCTGAGCCCCGTCAATGACATCTCGCGTCTTGAGATAGAGCGAGACGAAGCCGATGTTGACGAGGTAAAACCCGACCACCAAGAGGTGATTCACACTGTCGGCGAGTTCGCGATTGCCGTGGAAGCAGTCGATCAGGAAAAGCCGACCGTTGGCATGCAAAGTGCGGGCGACCCAGATGGTCATGGCGATGGCGAGGATGAGATAGAGGCTGTAGGTGAGGACGGTTTCGTTCATGGTTTTTGAGTTTGGAGTTTGAGGGAGATTCGTTCGGGGCGGGGCGGCAGATCGATGGGTTCGGTCAGGCTCCAGGCGAGCCCCCAATGTTTCAGCAGCGACAGCGCCCACCAGCCGGGGTCGGCCTGTTCGCGTTCGAGACCGAGCCGGGCGGATTCAGGGAAGGCGTGGTGATTGTTGTGCCAGCACTCGCCCAT
>JAGRPD010000619.1 GCA_020439875.1 Verrucomicrobiales bacterium | reverse complement strand
AGTTTTCGATGACGCCGTTGTGCACCAGCACCAGCTTCCCGCTCTGATCTCGGTGTGGATGCGCGTTTTCATCGGTGGCCGCGCCATGGGTGGCCCAGCGGGTGTGGCTGATGCCCGTGCTACCCTGGGGATTGGTCTCGGCCACTGCCTTGCGCAGGTTGTCGATGCGGCCCGCCCGCTTCACGATTTGCAGTTCCTGATCCTCCCCCAGAAGGGCGAGACCCGCTGAGTCGTAACCCCGATATTCCAACCGCCTCAAGCCATCCAGCAGGATGGGACTGGCCTGACGATTGCCGATGTAACCTACGATGCCGCACATGAAAAAACGATGCTGAAAAAAGGGGTTTGAATCAAAAGAGAGCCGCAAGCACCGCCTGCGGCGCGCCATCCTACACGCGATGCACCGCCTTTCCACGCAACTTTCCTGCCAACTCGCACGTTGTCACCAGCCATGAATTTTCGCCTTTTTTCTTGTGTACTGGCCTTTGGCGTTAGCCTAGCCGCTGCGGCAGATCGCCCAGAGAAACCGAACATCATCTTCATCCTCGCCGACGATCTCGGCTACGGCGATCTCAGCTGCTACGGATCGAAGCTGATCCAGACTCCGGTCATTGACCAGATGGCTACCGAGGGCATGCGCTTCACCCAGTTTTACGCTGGCAGCACCGTGTGCGCGCCCTCCCGCTGCGTGCTGATGACCGGCAAACACACCGGCCACGCCCGCGTGCGCGGCAATGCGGGGAGGGAAAATCCCGCTGCCCAGATGCTGAAGAGCGAGGACATCACCGTGGCGGAAGTGCTCAAGGGAGCAGGATATCAAACCGCCCTGGTGGGGAAATGGGGCCTCGGCATGCCAGGAGATGAGGGCATCCCCAATCGCCAAGGTTTCGATTATTTCTATGGCTACCTGAGCCAGCATCACGCCCACAATCACTACCCAGATTTTCTCTGGAAAAACACCAGCCAGGATCAGCTGCCCAATGAGGTCAAAGCCATCGGTGAATTTGGCGGAGGCTACGCCACCAAACGCGTCGTCTATGCCGGAGATCGGCTCACCGAGGAGGCGCTGGATTTCGTCAATCGCTCCAAAGACGCGCCCTTTTTCCTCTATCTCGCCTACGTGGTGCCTCACGCGAACAACGAACGCACCCGCGAGCTGGGAGACGGCCAGGAAGTGCCCGAATACGGCATCTATGAGAGCAAGGACTGGCCCAATCCGGACAAAGGCCAAGCCGCGATGGTGACCCGGATGGACAGCCAGATCGGCGAGCTTTTCGCCCAACTCAAAAGCCTCGGGCTCGATGACAAAACGGTGGTCTTTTTCTCCTCCGACAACGGCCCCCACAAGGAGGGCGGCAACGACCCCGAATTCTTCGACGCCAACGGCCCTTACACCGGTATCAAACGCAGCCTGACCGACGGCGGCATTCGCGTGCCTTTCATCGCCCGCTGGCCCGGTGTCATCCCGGCGGGCGAGGTCTCAACTCAGGTCGGATATTTCGGCGATATCATGGCGACGCTGGCCGACCTCGCCGGCACGCCCCCTCCCGCCGGGCTGGATAGCCTCTCCCTGCTACCCACCCTGACCGGCCATCCCGATCAGCAGGAGCAACGGGACTATTTGTACTGGGAGTTTTTCGAGAAAAACCCGCTGCAAGCCGTGCTCATGGACGGACGCTGGAAGGCCATCCGCGACGTGCGCTCCGACACCGTGGCGCTCTACGATCAAACCCAAGACGTCGCGGAGGAACACGACGTCGCCGCTGAACATCCCGACCTCGTGACTCAGGCTCGCCAGAAAATGAAAGAGGCCAACGTGCCGGATCCGTTGTGGGACATCAACAAGCCCGCCGCCAATCGGGCCAAGAAGAAGTAGCCTCTCGGCTTGATCCTGCGGGCTGCGGCACCCACAATCGGCCCGCGTGTCTCAGCCTGCACCGCCACCTCACTCGCCCGCTCCATCGGCCCTGCGCCGCTGGATTCGGCGGCTGGCGTTGTTGACGGGAGCACTCGCCCTGGCGTGGTGGATCGCACCCTGGCTCGTGCCGCTGCCCGCCGCCCTGAAAGTGCCGCGCCCCACCTCCGCGCGCTACGTGGCGCGCGATGGCAGCCCCTTGCGGCAGATGCTGGATGAGACCGGCCAACGCAGCTCCCCCTGGACGCCTCTGGCCGAGATCCCGCAGGGTTTGATCCAAGCGACGATCGCGGTGGAGGACCAGCGCTTTTGGCATCACGGCGGCATGGACTGGCGCGCCCTTACCCGCGCGGTGAGAGACAATTTCCAAGCTGGCCGTGTCGTTTCGGGGGCCTCCACCATCGCTCAACAGCTGGCCAAAACCGCCGCTGGCGCGGACCGCCCCCGCAATCTGACTTCAAAAATCCTCGAGTCCCTGCAGGCGCGCCGATTGGTGCGCGAGTGGGGGCACTCGCGCGTGCTGGAGGAGTATCTCAACCGCATCTCTTACGGCAATCTCATGACCGGCTGCACCGCCGCCGCTGAGGGCCTGTTTCACAAACCACTGCACGATCTCACTCCCGCCGAATGCGCCCTACTCGCAGGCCTGCCGCAGGGGCCGACACGGCTCAATCCCTTCCACCATCCCGCCGCCGCTCAGACGCGGCAGCGACACGTGCTGGAGCGGATGCGTGAAGAAGGCTGGATCACGGAAGAAGCCTACACCCTGGCTCTGACGCAGCCGCTGGTGTACCAACGGTTTCACGGCGGCTTTGCCGCGCCTCACGGCGTCGCTTTGGCAGAGCAACAGCCGCTCGACTCCCCCTCCGGCATCATCCGCACCACGCTCGATGCTCACCTGCAAGACGCGGTGGAAGGCGTGATTCACAACGAGTTGGCCCGGCTCGCCGCGCGGGAGGTTGGCCACGCGGCGGCCGTCGTGATCGAAAACGCCACGGGAGACGTGCTGGCACTCGTGGGTTCACGAGATTTCCACGCCCTCGACGGAGGGCAGATCAACGGAGCCTGGGTGCCGCATTCACCGGGTTCCGCCTTGAAGCCCTTCACCTACCTCTTGGCGCTGGAGGCGGGTTGGACAGGAGCCTCGATCATTCCCGATCTGCCCATCTCGTTTGTCACCGACACCGGCGTGTATCGCCCCGAAAATTACGATGGCCGCTGCTACGGTCCCGTCACCTTGCGCACCGCGCTGGGCAGCTCCCTCAACATCTCCGCCGTGCGCACTCTCGACGCCCTCGGTGGAGCCGCCGTCCTCCAGGAAAACCTGCAAACCCTCGGCCTCACCACCCTCACCGAGCCCGCCACCCACTATGGCCTCGGGCTCACCCTCGGCAATGCCCCGGTCCGCCTGGTGGAACTCACCAGCGCCTACGCCACCCTCGCTCGTCGGGGTCAAATGCTGCCCTGGCGGCTGCTGCTCGATGCCCCTCGCGCCGCCCCGCGCCGCCTTTTTTCCGCCGAGACCAGTTGGATCATCGCCGATATCCTGCGCGACAATCAGGCCCGCCTCCTGACTTTCGGGGCTCACTCACCGCTGCATTTGCCCTTCCCTGCTGCTTTCAAAACCGGCACCAGCTCGTCCTATCGCGACAACTGGACGCTCGCCTTCACCGCCGAATTCACCGTCGGTGTCTGGGCTGGAAATTTTGATCGCCATCCAATGCAGGGCGTGTCGGGTGTCACCGGAGCTGCCCCCATCGCCGCAGCAGTGCTCCGCCTACTGCATCGCGAACGCGGTACCACCTGGATCCAGCGTCCCGCCTCGCTGCAAAAACATCGGATCGATCCCCGCACCGGCCACCTGCTACCTCCCGAGCTGGCTCCACGCGCCACTCTGAGCCGTAGCGAGTGGTTTCAGCCCGAGCATTTGCCAGACCTCGCCCAACCCTCCGACTACGACGACACCGGCCGCGCCTGGCTGCCACCGGAATACGCAGCCTGGAGTCGATCTCCCGACAATTGGCTCGGTGGCAGCATCGTCGTGCGC
>JAGRPD010000618.1 GCA_020439875.1 Verrucomicrobiales bacterium | reverse complement strand
TGCCTGCCAGAACTCAGACATGGAAAACATATTCGCGATCATCAACCAGATGGAAGCCGATGGCGTCATCGGGCGCTATGCCATCGGTGGGGCCGTGGGCGCAATCTTCTGGCTGGAGCCGATCACGACGAAGGATGTGGATGTCTTTGTGACTTTACCCACCGCGCCGGGAAGCAGTCTGCTGACGCTGGGGCCGATTTACGAGTATCTGCAAGCGCGTGGCTTTGCGCCTGAGGGACAGTTCATCGCCATTGAGGGCTGGGCGGTTGAGTTCGTGCCACCGGGCACGTCCTTGGTCGAGGAGGCGCTAGCGCAAGCCGTTGAGCGGGATGTGAACGGCGTCGCCACGCGTGTGTTCACGGCGGAACATCTCGCAGCGATCTGCCTGCAAGTGGGTAGGCCGAAGGATCATGACCGGGTGATCCGGTTTGTAGAGACCGGGGTACTTGATGCGGAGCGGTTTGAGGCTATCCTTCAACGTCACGACCTGATGGATCGCTGGTGCAAGTTTCAAGACACCTACCTCGACTCATGACCGACCTGATGAAACAACTCACCGCCCGCAAGGTGGAGCGACGCAGGCAGCTCGCCGCGCTGCCCGTGGGCGAGAAGTTGCGCATGCTCGAAGAGATGGTCGCCGATGTAAAAAAGATCAATGCCACCCAGCCGCCGAAGCCGGTCAACCCAGTGCGCGTGAGAAGGTAGAGTTTAAGCCCACTCGCCACCATCGACGGCCAGCCCGTCGCCTTTTTGCAATCCCCCGGCATCGCCCACCCGACCAAGTCCAAGGTCGAATTCGGCTGCATGGGCCAGGGCGGCTGCTTCGACTACCTCAAGATCTGGAACGCGGAACCGGTGAAGTGAACCAGCGGACGGATTCCCTCCGCACTGCGGCGACAATTCACCTTTCCCGCAACGGCCTGATCGAGCTACGCTGTGGATAACCATGCCCGCCAAGCCCAAGTCTCGCAAGCTCGCCCCCAAGCCTGCCGCTCTCGCCACGCCGCTGCTGGCGGATGTCCGCGAACTCATCCTCACGGCCCGCGAAGCCGTTGCCCGGACCGTCAACGCAGGCCTGACGCTCCTGTATTGGGAGATCGGCACTCGCATACGCCGGGACATCCTCCATGAGAAGCGCGCAGAATATGGCGAAAAGATTGTGCAGTCACTGTCTGCACAATTGGAAAGCGAGTTTGGTCGTGGATTTGGTGAGCGGAACTTGTCCCGCATGATCCGCTTCGCTGAGGCATTCCCGGACCGGCAGATTTTGACATCACTGATGTCAAAATTGGGCTGGACTCATTTCCTTCACATCATCCGCCTCGACGATCCGCTCCAGAGGGACTTCTACGCCGAGATGTGCCGCATCGAAAACTGGAGCACACGGACGCTGGCAAAGAAGATCAGCTCCATGCTCTACGAGCGCACCGCGCTCTCGAAGAAGCCGGACAAGCTCATCAAGCAGGAACTCGCCTCGCTGCGCAGCGAGGACAAGCTCACGCCCGACCTCGTCTTTCGCGATCCCTACATTCTCGACTTCCTCGGACTGAAGGACACCTATGCCGAGAAGGACGTGGAGGCAGCGATCTTGCGCGAGGTGGAGAGCTTCATCCTCGAACTCGGCATCGGTTTCGCCTTCTTGGAGCGGCAGAAGCGGATGCAGATTGATTCCAAGGACTACTACCTCGACCTGCTGTTCTACCATCGGAAGCTCAAGCGGCTCGTCGCGATTGACTTGAAACTCGGCGACTTCGAAGCGGCGGACAAAGGGCAGATGGAACTGTATCTCGCTTGGCTGAAGCGCCACGCCATGGAGCCGGGCGAGGAAGCGCCGCTGGGCATGATCCTCTGCGCGGGCAAGAACGATGAGCACGTCGAACTGCTCGAACTCGCCAGCAGCGGCATCCATGTGGCAACTTACTGGACCAAACTGCTGCCGAAGAAGCAACTCGAACGAAAGCTCCACCAAGCGGTCGTTCGCGCGCGGCAGAGGCTCGAGCTGAGTGATGGCAAAGCTGGGAAGAAGACGACCAGCAAGGCTCGATGATCTGAGGATCCACCGGAGGAGTTGCGTTTCATCTGCCCGATGAACCTTCCGCTTCCTCACGCTCGCCTGCCTTGTCACCGCCACCACCCTCGCCGCCGATGCGCCGAAGCTTCCCGCTATTCCCGCCGAGCCGATCGCGAAGAAGAAGGAACGGCTCTTCTCCGATGACTTCGAGCGCGCCGAACTGGGCAAAAGCCAGGGCTGGGCCATTGTGGGCCGACTTTTCCCTCGAGAACGGAACGCTGAAGGGCACGCAGATGCGCTTTGATGCCCCGGCGAAGGAGGGCAAGCCTGGGCTGATTCGACATTTTTACAAGTTTGCAGCATCGCCGAAGAGACATACACTTCGTCAATGACAGCCAGCCAAGATATCAATCGGGAAGCGGCGGAGGCTCAGGCATTCCGTGAGCAGTGTCGGCGTCAGATGGCGCGCCCCATCTCCACCCGGATGAAGTATGGCTTTTGCCGGGTCAGCCGCCCTGTACTCGACACGCCCGGCACGCGCATCTTTCCCACCACCCTGGCTTACCGGGAGTGGTGCGCGGCAAACCTTCCCGCCTACCTCGGCTTTCAGCCCGCCTCTGCGGAATGAACGACCGCCTGCCATTCAACCCGTTGCAGGCGCAGGAGGTCGCCGAGGCGTTCAACGCGGCAGGTGTTGATTACCTCTTCATCGGCAAGAGCGGTGCCATCCTCCTCGGCTATCCCGGCACCACGCAGGACGTGGACGTTTTTCCCGCCAAATCCGCCGGGAACGGCCAGCGCATCGTCAGAGCCCTGCTCGCGCTCGGCTTTCTTATCGACGACAACGCCCAGGCTGAGATCATCAGGGGCAAGGACTTCGTCCAGCTAACCGACGGTCCCTTTGATCTCGATCTCGTCTTCGCTCCCGATGGCATCGAGAGCTTCGACGAGGCTAAGGCGAGGGCCGTCCAGGAAGACATCTTCCCCGTCGCCAACCTGCGAGACATCATCGCCAGCAAAAAAGCCAGCGGACGCATGAAGGACAAGCTCGACCTGCATCTTCTCGAACTCTTCCGCCTCGAATACGAGAGCCGGAAGCCCTGATACGGTGGTCCGCTTCTTTTTCTCTATGGACTTCCGCCTCCTCACGCTCGCCTGCCTTGTCACCGCCACCACCTTCGCCGCCGCTGCGCCGAAGCTGCCCGCCATCCCCGCCGAGCCGATCGCGAAAAAGAAGGAACGGCTCTTCTCCGATGACTTCGAGCGCGCCGAACTGGGCAAGGACAAGGGCTGGGCCATCGTGGTGCCGACGTTTTCCCTCGAGAACGGCACGCTGAAGGGCATGCAGATGCGCTTCGATGCTGCGTGAGGTGAAAATTGGCAGAAGAATGAAGGCTGGAGAATGCAGGTCCTGAAAGATTCGTCCGCTGCCCAAGCAAATCGTGCCCTACGATGAGGTTGCCACCCTGGGAGCGGGGATACGGATCACACGGGCGTGACCGCAGGTTTCCCACCCTGGGCTCCGCTCTACTCATTCGCTTGCGACGGTCATAGACCGCCGCTACAGGGCAGCTACTCATTCGCTTGCGACGGTCTT
>JAGRPD010000617.1 GCA_020439875.1 Verrucomicrobiales bacterium | reverse complement strand
GTTCGAGCCCCGTCCGCTCCGCCACCGATTTGATTTTTCCGCCGATTGGCGTTGAATGCAGAGGCATGAATGAGCCAGCAAGAAAAATCACCGCCTTCGAAGCCCGCGTCTATGAGGCGCTGTGTCGGATCCCACGCGGCAAGGTCATGACCTACGCCGGTCTGGGGAAGGCGATTGGTTGTGGCTCGGCGCAGGCGGTGGGTCAGGCTTTGAAGCGCAATCCGCATGCGCCCGAGGTGCCCTGCCATCGGGTGATCCGCACCGACCTGACGCTGGGAGGCTATTCCGGAGAGACGGAGGGGGCCAAGCTCGATCAAAAACGGGCGCTGCTGGCTGAGGAGGGCGTGCGTTTCGACAAAGAGGGAGGCCTGATCGACGTGGAGTGTGTTTGGTCTGGGTCTGAGGTGTAGAAAGACGACTTTTGTGGTTGGAGGCGCGAACCAGTTGCGCCACGGGGGTTTCGCGGTTGGTTGGGAACCATGTCTGGAACTTCTTCTCCATTTCGAGTGGGCGTCGCGGGTTGCGGTGCCATCGGGCGCAATCATGTCCGCATTTTGGCTGCGCTGGCGGAGCAGAGCGAGGGGGCGCTGGAGTTCGGTGCTTTGTTTGATACCGACGCGGCCCGCGCTGCGGAGATGCAGGCAACCTACGGCGTGCCGGTGGTGTCGGATCTGGCGGACTTTGTGGCGCGGGTGGATGCGGCGACGGTGGCGGTGCCAACGGTGTATCACCGGCCTGTGGCGGAGGCTCTGTTGGGAGCCGGACGTCATGCTTTGGTGGAAAAGCCCATCACGGAGAACTTCGATGACGCCCAGCATTTGATTCAGTTGGCCGCGGAGAAGAATCTCATTTTGCAGGTGGGCCACATCGAGCGCTTCAACCCGGTGCTGCGTCAGCTGGAGCAGCGCATGCACGCGCCACGGTTCATTGAGTGCCACCGCCTGTCTCCGTTCCCGAATCGCAGCATGGACATCGGGGTGGTGCTGGATCTGATGATTCACGATATCGAAATCGTACTGCATCTGGTGAAGGCTCCTTTGGTGGAGGTGGATGCGGTGGGCATTCCGGTGTTGACGCATCGCGAAGACATCGCCAATGCCAGGCTGAAGTTTGCCAACGGTTGCATTGCGAACCTGACGACGAGTCGCGTCAGTCCGGAGAAGATGCGCAAGATTCGGGTGTTTCAACCAGACTCCTACCTGTCGCTGGACTACCAAGAACAGAGTGGCTGGATTTACCGCAAAGAGGGCATGGAGATCCGGCGGGAGGAGGTGGAGGTGGAGAAAGACGAGCCGCTGAAGCTGGAACTGGCGGCCTTCGTAGAGTGCGCGCGTCAAGGGAAGCAGCCGGTAGTATCCGGACAAGAAGGTGCGGAGGCGCTGCGTCTGGCCTTGGAGATCACGAGCCAGATCGGGCGCAATGCCTCGCTGGCGGAGCTGCCTGGAGCATGACGCGGCTTTACATCGTGGCGGGAGAGGCCAGCGGAGACACGCACGGAGCGGGTCTGATCCGCGCGCTGCAAGCGATCCGTCCGGATTTGGAGATTTCGGGACTGGGCGGTGCGCGCATGGCGGCGCTCGGGGCAGGGAAGATTGAGGATTGGGCGGAGACGGCCGGCGTGGTGGGGCTGTGGGAGGTGCTCAAAATGTATGGTTACTTCAAGAAGAAGCTGGAGCTGACCTGTGAGGCGATCCTCCAGCAGCGACCAGAGGGCGTGGTGCTGGTGGATT
>JAGRPD010000616.1 GCA_020439875.1 Verrucomicrobiales bacterium | reverse complement strand
TCCGCAGCTTTCGCCTCAGCCGCTGCTTTCGCTTCTTCGGCGGCGGCGGAGAGGGCTTCGGGGTTCAGGGTACCGACACCGGCGGGGGGGGGAGTTTCTTCGGGCTCAGCGGCCACAGGCTTGGGGGCAGCAGCGGCTTTGGGGCGATTGCCTTGCAGACCACGAACCAGGAGGCGGGCGGCCTCGGGATTGGGGCCGGCGGCTTTGCCGCTGCTGGCCGGTGCGCTGCGGGTGGGGGCCGATTGCGGTTCACCCCGGAGGCGATCTAGCTCCGCCTTGAAGGTGTCTCGCTCTCGCTGGGCGCGGCCAAACTCGGCGGTGGCGACGCTGAGAGATTGCTTCAGTTTGGCCACCTCGGCGCTGGCGTCGGCAGTGACGGGCGCGGCGGTCTGACCGCTGCGAGCGCGGGCCAGTTCTTCCCGCAGCTTGGAGACCTCTCCCTCCAACTGATAGACGCGTTCTTGCGGCTTCTTCCCAGCCTCAGTGGCGCGGGCGTTGGCGGCATCTAGTTGCTCCCGGGCTTTCTGGGCCTGGGTGCGCAGGCTGTTGGCATCGGCCGTGGCGGCGTCCAATTGACGGCGGGCTTCAGCGAGTTCGGCGGGGTCAATGCGACCTTTTTCAGCCTCGGCCAGCTTGCTCTCCGCGCGGCTGGCTTGAGCGCGGGCGTCTTTGAGATCGCTCTCCAGGCCGGTGAGACGGCTGCGTGCCTCGCTCAACTCTTCGGCGGTGGCCCCGCATTTGCAGAGTTTGCAACGCAGCCACCAGCCCAACCAGGTGAAAAGGATCGCGGCGACGAGCAGCAGGATCAGTTGTTTCGAGAGGAAGAAGAGGAAGCCGTCAATCATGGGATTCGTGGGGGGATAGGAGGAGAAAAGAGGGTGGGGTGAGTTTAGCGGAGCAAGACATCGACGCGACGGTTGGCGGCGCGGCCAGCCTCGCTGGTGTTGGGAGCCAGCGGTTCATCGGGACCAGCCCCTCGGGTGCTGAGGCGGTCAGCGGGGATGCCGTTGGCTTTCAGGTAGGTGGCAAAATTTTCGGCCCGCTGCAGGCTGAGCTTCACATTGCCATCTCGGCTGCCGGTGTCATCGGTGTGACCGACGATTTCAAACTTGGCCTGAGGTTGCGCGGCCAAAGCGCGCCGCACCTGGAGCAGGGCGCGCTGCTGGTCCACGCTGCGATCAGAGCCGGTGCCAAAGTAAATGGCGTGAATGACGCCGGAGCGCCACTCCTGGCCGGGGCGCAGGGCGGCGAGTCCTGGCTGACCGGGCTGGAAGGCGGGTGGCGGGTTTTTCTCAATGCCCTGCATCAGGGTGGAGGCGGCGCGGACCAGGGGGGTGACTTTGACCTGATCTTGCACCTCAAACTTCCCGTCGTACTGCGCGTGGGCGCGGGCCAGGGCGGCATCGCGGGTGGCGGAATCGGCCACTTCACCCAGCACGCGGACGGTGCGTCCATCGCTGAGGTAGCTGAGCCAGGGCTCTTCGAGCTTCAGGCTACCGGCCTGGACGAGGCGATCGCGAAAGGCCGAGAGACCGGTGGCGACGGTGTCCAGATCCTTTTCACCCCCAAGACCCGAGGCCCGATGGTCGGCGATGAGTTCGGTGTCAAAAACGTCCGCGCCGTGAAAGGTGGGCTGGGGCATGCCGCCGGACCAGAAGCCGATGTACGGCTGAGCGGGATCGATTTCGCCCTCCTTCTTCGGCTGGCGGGGGGCGATGCTGGCATCCGGTTTTTCGGCGAGCACGGCGCTGTCGATGGTGAGGCGTTCGGCGTCGATCTGGGTGCCGGGATAGGCGTTGTGGGCGGCGCGCACCCAGGCCTGCTTGATTTCGCCATCACGCACGCGGCCAAAGAGATCCACATGGGAGTCGGCGACGGCCCAACCCACGTAGGGCTGGCTAGACGGAGCGGCTTTTTCTGGGGTCGGTGCCTTGGGGGTGGAGGCAACAGCGGGAGGTGTTTCCTGAGGGGCCGCCGCCATTGGTTGGGGTTGAGGAGCTGGAGCGGGAGGCGGCGTGGCGGCGGTCTCGGTTTTGGGCGCGGGTGCGGGAGTTGGCACAGGAGCGGGCGTGGGGGTCGGCGCGGGCTTGGGTTTGAGTTTCTCCAGCTCGGCCACCTGCCAGGAGCGGAGCGGCGCGAGGGCGGCTCCGATGTCAAAACGGTTCAACCCCAAGCCTTCGAGAGCGCTGGCCACTTCGGCGTCGGAGGCCGTAGCGGGAAAGGTGGTCCAGGAACCATCAAGGGCACTGACGGCGATGGAGGCCGGGCCGGTCGGCTGAGTTTTGGAGTCGCTGCCGGGGAGGGTCGGGGCGGGAGCGGCCTGCAGAGCGGGAGCGGCGGCCAGGGTGGCAGCCCAGTCGGAGCCGGGGCGGGCACCGTCGAGCAGACGCAGATCGGTGCGAGCCCAGGTGGTTCCGGCGTTGGGCGTGGTGAGAGCGGAGGTCAGGGCGGTGAGCTGGGCTTCATCCCGCAGCACGCCTCCGAGGTGGGCATTGCCTTGAGCATCACGATATGCCAGCGCCCAAGAGCGTGGATGCGAGCGCAGCAGGGAGGAATCCACCGTCAGATGATTCTCCACGTCGGTGACGGGGTTGAGAGAGGCTCCGAGGCCTTCTTTCACGCGCACGTTTTGGCGCACGATCTCGCCTGCTCGGCGGCGATCCGCTTCCGTGGCGACGCGTCCGTCCAGGTGCGCTTCTTGCCCGGCAAAGGTCACTTCCACCAGATCGAAGGCTCCCGTGTTTTCTGGAGCTTGGAGTTGCTGCGTGGCGGCCTCGCTCAGCGTCGCCTCCACCTGGGGCATCTTCCACAGCGCGCCCGTGAGCCACAGCGCTCCTACGCCCGCCGCTCCGATGAGAATGCCTTTCTTCTTTGTCATTGCCGGAGTTGATAATCCGGTCCGACGAATTGCTCAAGTAAGGATGCGGTCGAATTACGGAGATTTGCGAGGATCGAAGGGGCGCGTGCGTGCGGGGGCTGGGCGCTGCTCGGTTGCTGCTCTTTG
>JAGRPD010000615.1 GCA_020439875.1 Verrucomicrobiales bacterium | reverse complement strand
AATACGGCATGGCGCGCGGGGAGATCTACGTCAACCCCAGCATCACCACCGTCGATGAGCAGGCTGTGGTCGAGGGTCTGATGGCCGATCATCCGCGAATTCTAGGGGATCCGTTTTTACCGACCTCCTACCGGCCTCAGGAATCGTCCAGCATCACCGACTACCGGCTGCAGTGGATGGGCCTCCAGTTCTCTCTCCTGAAGCCCGGAGAGGCGGGCACCGGACTCCGAGTGCCGTTTGACGGTTCCGACTTCGGCGCGCCCCGCACCGTCTCCCCCGATTACGTCATTGGCGGTCGCTAAGCGCGCGTCAGCCCCTCCCTTCCCCGCATGTCTCTCGTCCTCGACACCGATCCCCCGACCACCCAGGAAGACTCCTTCACCACCGGGCTCACGCCCCAGGGAGGTCCGGCAGAGGCCACGGCGGAGGCCCAGATCCTCTCGCTCGAGGGATTGGCCCTGCAGAATGGTCTGCTGCCCATTCACTTGATGCGGGAGAGCTGCAGCCCCGAGGCGGAGCGCGTGGTGCGTCTCCTCGGCCGAGTGCCTTACGTGGCCGATCCCTGGCTGCCCGTCACCACCGTGGGGCCACTTTTGGTCATGGCCCATCACAACCCCCGATCCGCAGATCTGTGGGGCGTCCCCGCGCCGTGGGTGATCCGCGTGGTGATCTCGCTGGACCAGTATCAAAACGTCCGCAAAGACCTGGTTCAGCGCTTTTCCCACACGCCCATCGCCGCCTCCAATGCCCTTGATGGCGTGACCCCGCCGCGCTTCTCGGAGGACGACTACACCGGTGCCTTTGAGTGGCTCATCCAAAACTATCCGTATGACGAGACTGAGCGCTCCCGCCTGCTGAGTTTTTTCCACACGGCCAAAGAGAAAGCGTCTGGCAACCTCGAGGTCAGTCAATTCAACGGCGTCCAGCGGCATCTCGGCGTTGCCCTCCGGGCCATCACCACCCAGGGACAAACGCTCTGCTTCAATCCCGCTGACGCGCATCGCCAAAACCACTTCCCCCTCCCCCTGCTGGAGCGCCACAACGTCTATCCCCTCTACATCGGGCGGAGTGCGGTCTTCCTGCTCAGCGAGAGCATGGACTGCTACGCCTTCGAGGACGAGTGGATGTCGCTCGGGCACGATCCGATCCGCGTCGTCCCCGTCCTCGCCGATCCCGCCGCCATCCGCGAGGCCCTGGCCCGCGCCGCCGCCACCTTCAATCCCAGCGCCGTCGCTGACATCGATGGCACCGACCTGTCCATCCCCGTCGATGAGCACGTGGTCGATATCGACGCCGAGGCCATGGCGACGATCAATCCCAACAACCCCAACCACACGGCGGAGGAACTCCTCCACTGGGTCCTCTTCACCGCCATCCGCTGCCGTGCCAGCGACCTCCACATCGAGAAATATTACAACGTGACGCGGTTCCGCGCGCGCATGGACGGCAACATGCGCACCGTGCTCACCGCCTCAGACTCGATGCTCAACCGCTTCATCGCCCTGGTGAAAAACTACGCCGGCATGAATCAAAACCGGCTGGAATGCCAGGACGGCCGCTTTGCCCTCTCCGTCGGCCGCCGCCGCGTCGATGTCCGGATCGCCGCCCTCCCCACTCGGCGCGAGTTCCAAAAGCTCGTCCTTCGATTTCTCGACAAGCAGGATGGCGTGCGCCGCCTCTCCGACTTCAACCTCTCCCAACGCCAGCTCGGCATCCTCGGCCGCGTCATGTCGCGGGATCAGGGGCTCATGCTCGTCACCGGCCCCACCGGCTC
>JAGRPD010000614.1 GCA_020439875.1 Verrucomicrobiales bacterium | reverse complement strand
GGTGATTTCATCCGGGTTCAATCCAAAGGCTGCAGCGGGGCGCAGCACGAGTCCCTGGCCCGGCGCGAGATCGAGTCCCACGCGCCGCGGATAGCAACCCGTCATCAACGAAGCCCGCGACGGCGTGCACACCGGCGCCGCCGAATACGCATGTGTGAACTTCATGCCCTCCTGCGCCATGCGATCAATGCGCGGCGTCGGCTGATACGCCTCCGGATTGAAACAGCCGACATCGCCGTAGCCGAGGTTGTCGCAGAAGATGAGCACCACGTTCGGCGGCGCCGAAAACGCCGAGGCGCCGAGTGTGAGTGACGAAAGGAGAACGAGCAGGACTCTCATGGCGGAAGGAAAACAACGGTCCAAAGCGACTCATGTATCCGTGAAGGCGCGACTCCTTCCGTCCGGCCTGAGTGACTGCTGCTTCCGCAGCCAGGCACCGTTGAAGCGTCTTCCGCCACCTACAAACCTGTCAGCGCGATCCGCACCTGATCCTTGAGTACTCCCGTCAGAATGCTCCACCATGCGGGCAGGGACACCGTATCGCGAACCACGACGGCGGGAAGAAAGCGCTGCATCTCCTTCAAGAAGTCGGTTCGGATCACGGGATCGCCCTCGATGCTGGTTATCCGATCGTGCAGTCGCTCGCGGAATTCAGATGGCGTTCGCCGGTGATCCGTGATCTTTGCCGGGATCAACGCGGCTGGCAGGGCGGCTCCTTGCTGCACCAGCCAAACGATGTCCCAAAGGTCGCGGTTCTTCAGGCGGTTCTCGCGAAAGGCGAGAGCGATGATCTTGTCGGCAAGAATCTCCTCGCGGCTTTGCGTCTGAAGGATGAGGCCGGAGGTGCCAAGATCCACTCCATAGAGATTGCGCAGCATCATCGGGCGCGGATCGTGGCTGGGAATGGCACAGATGTCCACATGGATGCGCTGCGCGGGCAGATGGCGCTGATTGGGGCGGGTCTCGATTTGAAGCTTCCAAGTCGAGACCCGGCCGCTCGTCTTGACCGGTTCGCTCACCCGCACAGGCAAGTCATAGCGTTCTTGCAGGCGGTCAGTCAGCACGCGCGCCAGTTCGGCGAGATGACTCTTCTTGAATCCCGTGCCGCCGGTGAAGTCGAGATCCTCACTGAGACGCTGCGAGCCGTAACAGGCCCGCAGACAGGTATCGCCAATGAAGGTGAGTCCTGCCAGCAGGCCGGCACCGCTCATCTCGCGCAAAATGTCGTGGTGCAGCAACTCTTTCTCCACCACAGGACGCAGGGCACCGAGATCCGCGCGGGATCGCAGCGCTTCATCGACGAGCTGGTCAAACAAGCCCATGCAGCACCTCCTCATTGACGAGGTCCAGACTGCGGCGCGTCGCCTTCATGTCACGGATTGCCTGCCGAACCGAGGCGCGCCAGAGCCGGCTCTCGGGGTCATAGACCAGTTCACCCGCGACATCGTCCGGGTGCTGCACCGTGTGCACGAACTCGATGTGCCCGTAGTCGCCGCAATCCACCACATGACTGCGGCCGGAAGACATCAGGCTGATCCAGTTCATCGGCACCTGGGAAATGACACCCGCATCACTCAGCACCGATTCGAGGCTGAGGTAATTGAAACTGCCTGCCCGCAGGCGAGCCGCCGCATGGCAGAGCAAGTTTCCCGAGGGATAATCCGGCACCGGATAAAGGTAGATGCCCTTGCACACCCGGCGGAGCAATCCGGCCTTCGTCGCCCGCGAAAGCAGCACCGCAAGCTGCCCGCAATCCGGCACCGCCGCCGCCAGATCCGCTGCGGCAAACACACAACGCTCCCGGTCCGCGAGGACACGTAGAGTGAGTTCAAGTTGCCGGAGCGGCTGCATTCCCCACTCTACACATTCTTGCAAAAAGTGCAATCATATGTCGATCTGCGCGACTTGATGGTTAGGGCAGCTCCTTGATGAAGACATTCCGGAATTCGACCGCGTCCTTGTGATTCTGCAAGGTGATCGGTCCCTCGGCGGGGATGTCCTTGACGCGCGCGCTTTGAATGACTTGAATGCCGTTGAGCGAGACATCGACGCGATCGCCACGCAGGGTGATGATGAAGCGATTCCATTCGCCGGGGCCTTTGTCGGCGCGGGTGGAGGGCATCGTTTTGAGGCGCTCGTCTTTCGTTGCCGTCAGGTCCTTGAACTTGGTGCCGACCTCGCCACTGCCACAGGGCTGGCACCAGATGTTCACCTGCGCGAGTCGTGCGCCGCGCAGATAGACCCCGCTGTCGCCCCAGGTGAGGTTGTCCTTCATGATCGTCTTGCCTTCGGCATCGGTGTGAAAGGTGCCGTCGTCCTGCAGCCATTGATGCGGTTTCACATGCGGCTCGCCGGTAAGACGCCAGTCGATCATCAGCGTGAAGTCGTTGAAGTGCTTCTTCGTGGAGAGGTTGTAATCCTGGCCCTTCCCACGCGGAGGCTCGTCAGTGCGCAGGCGGATGACACCATCAGCGATGTCCCAGACGCCATCGAGGTGCGCGGGATGATCCCAGTGCGCCCAGGTCTTGCCATCAAAGAGCGTCGTGAATCCTTCAGGCACCGTCGTGTGTTCCATCGCAGCGGCGGGAGCCCAGCGCTGCGTCTGGGTCTTGCGGAAGTCCACATCGCAATCGTTGTGCGCAGCGATGTTCGCACGCGTTGCGCCGCGGTTGATCACCGCGTCGAGCTTCGCCGTCAGTGTGGCGACGATGTCGGGATGTTCGGCGGCGACGTTGTTGGCCTCCGCGATGTCGTGCTCCAGATCATACAACTCGGCGACGGTGGCCTGATCGCGCGAGGCTTCGACGTTCTTGCCAGCCATGCGATAGACGATTTTCCAAGGGCCGTCGCGCAGCGCGAACTCACCCATGTTGGAATGACTCACCAGCCCGGTTCGAGCACCTTGTCCTTTGCCGAGAAGATCCGGGAGGAAGCTCACACTGTCCTCTGCGCCATCGGCAGGCAGTTGGTCGCCGACGACATCGGCGAAGGTCGCGAATAGATCCGTCAGCGACACCATGCGACCACTCTTCGAGCCTGCGGCGACTTTGCCCGGCCAGCGCACGACGAGCGGCACGCGATGACCGCCTTCCCAG
>JAGRPD010000613.1 GCA_020439875.1 Verrucomicrobiales bacterium | reverse complement strand
TCAACGGGGTTTTTGGAGATTGCCAGATCTTTTGAACATCCCATAGGTGATGAAGAAAGCGGCAGAAAATGGAAAAACTAGGATTGCCAAATCGCCAAGAGGTGGCTACTAAATGATCCGAAATATAGGTTTCTCAAAATCATCATGTCCTCTTAACCAATTCCATTTCTTTTTCCTGCTGCATCATGCAATCGCCCGCAGCCAGCTTCACGTCCTTTCCCTCACCGGCCGCCACCTCGGTCCGCCGGTGGCTTCAAAGTGGTCTGATCTGGCTAGCCTACCGCTCCGCAACTTCCCCCCTTCCCCGTGCCAGCCGTTGGAATCAGCTTCGCGGTGGCCCTTGGTTTTCTCCCTCTTCGCCGTTGTTTTCCCCTGACGGACGTTGGTCGAACCGCCCTCTTCAAGCCCCTTTTCCCATGCCGCCTTCAGATCCTCTCGGAACGCCGGGCCGCCGGGCTTTTCATCATCAACCTGTGCTGCTGCGGGAGGTGATGGAGCTGCTGGCTCCTGCTTCGGGGCAACTGATCCTGGATGGTACGCTAGGGGGTGGAGGTCACTCGGAGGCGATGCTACGCGCGGGCGCGCGGGTCGTGGGCCTGGACCAGGATGAGGAGGCGCTGGCGCATGCGATGCAGCGGTTGCGGGAGTTTGGAGATCAGTTTTGCGCGATGCATGGCAACTTTCGCGATTTTCCGCGCATCCTCAGTGAGTCGGGCGTTGGTCCGGTGGATGCCATCCTGCTGGATTTGGGTGTCTCGAGCTACCAGCTGGACGAGCCAACCCGGGGGTTTTCCTTTCAAAAGGACGGCCCTCTGGACGCGCGCATGAATCCGCGAGTCGGCGTCAGTGCGGCCGATCTGGTGAACACGGCGAGCGCGGAGGAGTTGGAGCGCATTTTTCGGGAGTATGGGGAAGAACCCCGTGCGCACAGGTATGCGCAGGCGGTGGTGAAGGAGCGCAATCAGCAGCCGATCCACACCACGCTGCGGCTGGCCAGCATCATTGAGAAGTGTGCGGGGCATTCGGGTGGCAAACGCCATCCTGCCACCCGAGTTTTTCAGGCGCTGCGCATGGCGGTGAACGATGAGATGGGGGCGCTGGCGGATGTGCTGCGGATGGCTCCGAAGTATTTGAAGCCGGGTGGACGTTTGGCGATCATCACGTTTCACTCCTTGGAAGATCGCCTAGTGAAGCAAACGCTGCGGCACTTTAGCCAGCCACTTTTGGATCGCCCTGAGTGGCCTGAGCCACGGCCCAATCCCGATTTCCAGCTCCGCCTGCTGACCCGCCGTTCCATCGCTCCCAGCGAGGAGGAAGTGCGCCACAATCCCCGCTCCCGCAGCGCTCGCCTGCGCGGAGCCGAACGTCTGACGTCTCATGTCCCGTACTAATCGCCGCCGCACCTACACCAATCGGTTGGGCGTCGGCAGTCTGACGGCCATCACGTTGGTGTTTGGGGCACTGGTTTTCGCCCTGCTGAGCTACGTCGCCTCCCGCAATCGGCTGGCTGCGTTGGCGCAGGAACAGCGTGCGGTGGAGCATCAAAACGCGCTGTATGAGCAGGAGATCGCGGAGCTGCGCAAGCGCATCGACACCCGGATGAACCGCTCCCGCGTGGAGCGCCTGCTGGCGGATGCGGGCACGCTGCTGCGCCCGATCGAAAAAGAGACCATCATCGAGCTGCCTCCGCTCAATGCTCCCACCGAGGTCTCCCCCGTCTCTCCCACCTCTCCTCTGCCCTGATGGAACGCCGTGCCTCCAGCGCCACGCCTTGGCAACGAGATCGCAGCCTCTGCAATCGTCTCGTTGGCATCACGGCGTGCCTGGTGATTGGCTTCACCATCGTCAGCTGGCGGTTGTACCAACTGCAGCTGCGGCAGCATGAAGAGTTGTCGGCGGCGGCCTACGAAAAATTTCACCGAGACGAGCCCCTGCCCGCTTTGCGCGGAGCGATCCGCGATCGCATGGGGGAATACCTGGCCCACGACGAGCGCTGCTGGGAGCTGTATGTTGATCGCGATCACCTCAAGGACAACACCCGAGTCTGCGCGAACTATGCGTTGATGCAGAAGGTGCCGGAGGCGGAACTCAAAGCCAAGTTCACTCCCGCCGAGTTGTTCGCCGCCTACACGGCGGAATCCGCGCGGCGCTTGGCTCCGGAGATCGGCCTGGCGGAGGAGGAGGTGCTCGCTGCCCTGCGCAGCAAACGCCACGTGGAGATCCTGCGCCGCGAGCTGGATGAGAAGACGAAGGACTACCTGGACCACTTTTTGCAAAGCGAGCACCTTTTCGGCATCTACACCCGGGGAGATGTGCGTCGGCTGTATCCCGCAGCGAATCGCTTGGCGCTCCTGCTGGGTCGCATGGTCCCCGGAAAGGGAGCAATTTCCGGTTTGGAAAAACTTTGCGACGAAGTCCTGACGGGCATCCCGGGAGAGCGCTCCATCGAGCGGGATCGGGTCGGATTTGAGCTGCCTCAGTATCGCGGAGAGGTCACCCCGCCGCAGGATGGAGCGGATGTTTTCACGTCCATCGACATGAACCTCCAGGAGATCACCGAGGTCATTTTGGAACGCGCCTTTCTCGAATACTCCCC
>JAGRPD010000612.1 GCA_020439875.1 Verrucomicrobiales bacterium | reverse complement strand
TTTTTGTCACAATATTCGGCAAGCTTGACGCATTCACTAAGAGTCATTTCGTCTCTTTTAAGGCTTGTCTCTCTGCCCTGGGGTTTCTGTCGTAGCCCCACCTCCCAGCCAATCGTTTTCCTCCTCCGTCAGATCGTAATCGGCCATCAGCGTCACCTCGCCTTTCTTCACCTTCTTTTTCGCCATGGCCACCGCGATCCAGAGAAATTCGGAGGAGCGCTCCAGCATCATTTTCCCCACCATCGTCAGAGGTACCGCCAGGAACATGCCGACGGGCCCCCACATCCAGCCCCAAAAAATGACGGAAAGAATCACGACCAACGGCGAGGCTCCAAAGCGACGTCCCAACAGGGTGGGTTCAAGGAACGTGCCGAGCGCCGTATTGATCGCCAGATAACCTAGCAACACCCCAAAGGCCGCTCCCGGTCCACTCTGCACCAGCGCCACCAGCACGGGCAGGACGCCCGCTAAAAGTGAACCCACCGCCGGAATAAAATTCAGAACAAACGCCATGATGCCCCACAGCAGTGGGTAGGGCAGATCGAAGAGCCAGCACCAAACGCCCGCCAAAATGCCCGTCGCACCGCTGATGACGGATTTGATCCCCAAATATTTTTGGATGTCTGAGGCAGCCTGAGTGAACTGGTGAAAGTCGGGGCCACCCGCTGCGTGGATGGCATCAAAACGAGCCCGTGTGCCGTAAGCCTCCATCAAAATGAAGACCATCAAAATGATCACCAAGGTGGTCGTCGAGACCAATGATGCCACCGTCCCCACGGTCGAACCCAAAGCCGACGTCACGCCCCGCACCAGCCCCTGATTGTTGGCGTAACGACTCAGCGCCTGCCAATCGAAGACATCCTCCGCCGCCTGCCGCGCATTCTCCACCCCTTTGGCCTCCAGCCACTCGGCCCCTTCGTTCACGTAATTTTGGACACCTCGAATGTACCCGGGGATCTCCTGTTGAAAACGCACCGCCAAGTTGCCACCGAGGTGAATGACGACCGCTAAAACGCCGATGTTCAACAGCACCGTGAGGAGCATGGCCAGCATGTGAGGCAAGCCGTGACTCCGCAGCCAGCGCATCACGGGATAGCTCACCATGCTCAAGAAAAACGCTAACACCACGGGCACAAAAAAACCCGCCGCCTCCCGCATGCCAGCTAGGATCACCACCAAACAAGCGGCCGCAAAAAAGAGGCGGAACCCACTCTTGGCACGGAGCGAGGTCGGCACAGGGTCATTCTCCGCAGAGGCGTGTTGGGAATCCGGCGCAGGCACGCGGTACCATGATTCATTCCGCCTCCCTGCTCAAATGGAATCAGCTCCCGAGCCTCCCTCGGCAGCGTGAAAGTGTTGATCTCCACAATCCTCGCTCCTCTCTGCAAACCGGCATCGCCTGCACGATGGTGTGTCGGGGGCGCGTTGAGGTTGCATGTTCCGATTTTTTTCATGGATGGCCTGGCTCCGATTCGGAGTCCTTTTGGCAATGGCTCAGGGCACCTTGTGCTCCGCCTCGGCGGCTCCCCCAAACGTCCTGTTCCTCATCGTCGATGACCTGCGGCCTGAGATGGGGTGCTACGGCAGCCAGATCGCTCAGACGCCCAGCATCGACCGCCTCGCCAAGGGCGCGCTGGTGTTTGAGCGGGCCTACTGCCAGGAGGCCATCTGCATGGCGTCGCGCTTCAGCCTGCTCAGCGGCCTGCGCCCGGACGAGCGGAAGATCTGGACCAATCGCGATGTGCGGCCCGCGCTGCAAGACATCGCGCTGCTGCCGCAGCACTTTCGCGAGCACGGCTACCACACGCTGGCGATGGGAAAAATCGCGCACAACAGTTGGGAAGATCCGCGCTGCTGGAGCGAGCCGCATCAGATGCCGGCCAACGCCGAGTTCGAGTACCGCACCCGCGCTGGTCGGGCCATGGTGGAGCAATTGCTAAAGCAAGCCGCCGCCGCAGGCAAGCCCGATCCCTTCCGCAACATCCCCGAAAAAATTCGCCGCGGCATGCCCTTCGAATCGCTCGATGTGGCGGATGATGCATTGGGCGACGGACAAATCGCGGACGCCGCCTTGGAGATGCTGGACCGAGTGCGGGACCGGCCATTTTTTCTCGCCCTCGGCTTCCTGCGTCCGCACCTGCCCTTCGTCGCCCCGCAACGGCATTGGGACAAGTTTTCACCCGCCGACTTGCCGCTTTCGGAATCGCCCGACTTCCCCGAGGGCGCGCCCGCGATCGCCAACAGCCGATCCGGCGAATTGCTCGCCCAATATCGTGGCCTGCCGAAAAAACTGCCGCTGTCCGATGAAACGGCCACCCAGCTTCGCCACGGTTACCTCGCCTGCGTGTCTTACGTTGACACTCAAATTGGCCGCGTGCTGCAAGGTCTGGAGGACATGGGCCTGGCCGGCAACACCATCGTCGTCCTCACCAGCGACCACGGATTTCAACTGGGCGACCACGGCATGTGGGGCAAAGCGACCAACTTCGAACTCGCCGCTCATGTGCCGTTGCTGATTCGCGCGCCAGGTCAAACCACCGCTGGCCAACACACGCAGGAGTTGGTCGAGCTGGTCGGTTTGTATCCCACGCTTTGTGATCTAGCGGGACTGGAAAAACCCGCGCACCTCCAGGGCACCAGCTTTGCCTCCGTATTGAAACAACCCGACCGCGAGCTGCGCCAGACCGCCGTCAGTCAGTTTCCCCGGGGCGAGGTGATGGGCTACAGCCTGCGCACCGCACACCACCGCTACACCGAATGGCGCTCCATGAAAGATGGCCAGGTGAGTGCACGCGAACTCTACGATTACGAGGCCGATCCGCTCGAAACCCGCAACCTCGCCAACCAGCCCGAGATGGCAGAGTCTGTGCGAAATCACGCTGCCCTATTGAAGAAGGGTCTCGAGACCGGAGCCTTTGATTGATCGCCATCAATCTGCCTTCATAGGGCATTGAATGCGCAACGAACCATCTTCTTGGCACAATTCAGATGCACAGGGTGGGGATTCGATGTCACAGTAGAGGTTTGATGGCTCAGCGACCGGTTCAGACAACACGCGGCACCCCCCTGGTGGTGGCGGGCCAGGAGATTTGTCATGGGGAGACGTATGATTTGCAGCTGGAGTACTCCCAGAGTTACACCGGCATCGACATCTCCGTGCCGGTGCGAGTGGTGGCAGGTCCGAAGCCAGGTCCAATCGTTTTTTTCACCGCCGTGGTGCATGGCGATGAACTCAATGGCCTCGGCATCATTCGCGATCTGATGTTTGACCAGCCCCTCGTGCTGCGGCGTGGTACGGTCATTGCCGTGCCCGTGGTCAATGTTTATGGCATGGACGCCCACAGTCGCTACTTGCCCGATCGGCGCGACCCCAACCGCTGTTTCCCCGGATCTCGTTCAGGCAGTCTCACCAGCCGATTGGCCCATCTGCTTTTTAATGAGATCATCCGCCACTGCGACTATGGCGTGGATCTCCACACCGCTGCTGTGCGCCGCACCAACTACCCCAACATCCGCGCCGATCTGGATGACCCCGTGGTGCGACGGATGGCGCGGGCGTTTGGCTGCGAGCTGATCGTGCACAGTCGTGGGGCGGAGGGCAGCCTGCGCCGTACGGCAGGCAAGCGCGGCATTCCCACCATCGTGCTGGAGGCGGGTGAGGTGTGGAAGATCGAACCGGGCGTGGTGCACCTCGGCAGTGCGGGATCACGCAACGTGCTGCGCCACTTGAAAATGCTGCCAGGTTGGGTCGATCCCCCGCCCTTCCAGGTGGAAGTCCGCAAGGCCGTCTGGGTGCGGGCGGATCACGGAGGCATTCTGAAGTTTCACAACGGACCCGGAGACCTGGTGCGCAAGGGCCAGCTCCTGGCGACCAATCACGATATCTTCGGGCATCAGCAGGATGAAATCCTCTCGCCCGCCGATGGCATCATCCAGGGCATCACCACCATGCCCGCTGTGAAGCCGGGCGAGCCCGTGTTTCACATCGCGCTACCGAGCGAGAAGTTTGAGCGACTCAAAGCCAAGGTCGAATCGCGCAAAGGCGCGCAACTGCATCATCAAGTTCAGCACGAACTGGCAACGAGTCTCCTGGTGGAGCACAGCACGCCTTAAACGCCCAACCTCACCGAGCTGCAATTCGCCGCAGCCGCGCCTGCGTCTCCATCCAACTCAGAATGTGCGGCAGAAAGTTCTTGGTGCACTCGACGGCGTTGGCCGAGTTGGTCGGACCTTGTTTGGCGGAAGCGCGATCCTGCAAATAAACCGCCGTCGATGTGGCGGAGAGAATCTGATCGGCGCTGTCACGCAATTCCAGGTAGAGGCAAAAAGCCGCGCATTCCCGCTTGCGATGATCTTTGGCATAAGTAGCGGAGATGCGCATGGCGGTTCCGGTTTTACCGATGGCATACAGCTTCAAGCCCTTCGCCGAGAGCCGATTGCGCGCCTCTTGCAAAGAACTACTGATGCGCGCTGCGGTGGAACCAGGCAGATTTTGCACCGCCCTGCTCATGCCGAGATGCACCTCATTCAGCACGTCCTCACTCAGAGGCAGTTTTGGAAAATCTTCTAACTCCACGAAGGCGTTGGGATTTTGCACCACACGGCAGTCCACCTTTCGTCCGGTGCCCAGGCGGGCATAGGCTTGGGCGAGCATGATGTTGGACCATCGATTGGATCCCGAGCCGAGCACGAGGGAGACGAAATTGCCGCGCACACTGGTGATCTTATTGAGTTCCAAATTGGCCTGCTCTGGCAAAACATCCGAGAAACTGCGATACAGCAGCTCGCCCTCAGCACCGAGTTGCTGAAAGACGGGTTCTAACAA
>JAGRPD010000611.1 GCA_020439875.1 Verrucomicrobiales bacterium | reverse complement strand
GTTGGCGTTCGCGCCGAGGGAGGGGCAAGGCTCGGAGGGTGCTTTGCGCAGGCTTGGAGTGGGATTGAGGTTTTATTCCTCGATCCGGGCGACGTAGGTGAGGGAGCGATCGTCTCCGCGACGGGCGACGACGACGATTTGCGCGCGTTTTTCGCCGACGTAACCGGTGCTGGTGATGCGGCGGAGGTCGTCGCTATCCACCAGGATGGAGGAGAGGGCTTGGGCGCGGCTGCTGTCGAGGGCGAGGAGGTTGTAGGCCTCGGAGCTGCGAATGCGGCGATCATCTTCGGTGCCGGCGAGGCCGTCGGCACCGTCGCGCTCTCGCAGGTAGCGATCGACGTCGGCTTCGGAAGATTTGGTGACGGCGATGAGGACGTCGCGAAAGGCGGTGCGTAGATCGATGAGGCCGTCGCCATAGACGCTGAAGTACTCGCGCCAGTCGGGTTTGATTTGATCGACAGCGCCCATGCCGCGGACCAGTAGCATTTCATCGACCTTGATGAAGCCGCGCTGGCGGGGGCGGTCGGAGATGCCGAGGCTTTCGTAGTAGGCGGCTTCGGCTCCGTTGGGGCGCGGGTCTTCGTCGCGATCCATCCAGTCGGCCAGGGAGTCCACGGTGATGCTGGCTTGTTCGGCGGAGAGGCCCCAGTAGATGAAGAGATTGTAAACGACCTCGCCAAGCCGTTCATCGACGAGGTAGTTCACGGGGATGCGTGCGCCTTCGTAATTGATGACGACGTCGAAGCCGCTGTCGGTGCCGATTTTTTGTTTCAAATGGGGATCGCCACGGCGGGTGTCGGGATGCAGGCCGACGGTGAGGCCGCTTTCGGCGAGGTAGAGCGCGCGGAACTCGGCGGTGGATTGGGTGGCTTCATCGGCGCTGTAACTGACGTACTCGACCACGCCCATGACGGTGACGGACATGAGCATGACGGCCCAGATCATGATCATGAGGGCGGAGGCGCGGCGGCGGCGCGGACGGGGGGATGAGGTTTTGGGAGGGAGCGTTTTCATCGTCCACCACCTCCTGAGTTGGTGGGGCCTCCAGATGGGGCTGGGCCTGCGGAGGGAGAGGGGGCTGAGGGAGACGGGGTGGTGGAGGTGGTCGGTGCCGAGCTGGAAGAGCCCGATGAGCCACTGCCGGGGGTGAGGGTGGTGACGGGCAGGGCAAAGACCATGCGAATCGGGGTGAGGCGGTCTTTCATGACGAGCTGGAGTTCGATGAGGTTGGGCCAGTTGGTCTCGGTCCATTCTTCATACCAGACGTCTTCGTCGAGCTTGTAGCAGCGCCATTTCATGGAGACGACATCCTGCAGCAGGGGCATCCAGCGGCGGCCTTGGGCATCGGTGGCGAGGGCTCCGCCGAGGTCCTGAGCGAGAGCCATTTCGTTGTCGGGCGTGGCGGGGATGAGATCCTCCCGAGACAGGCTGAAGCTCTGGATCAGGGCTCCATTGGCGTCGGTGTGTCCGGAGGGATCGGGCTGCAAGCCGAGCGTGGTCTCACTGTAGGAGATGGGGGTGGCTCCGAAGCCAAAACAATCGGGGGATCCGGTGATGCGGAGTTCTTGGGTCTGCGTCATGCTGGAGCCGGAAGTTTCCAGGGTGAGGGTGGCGGCGCTGGGCAGGGTGGCAAAGGTCTTGCGACAGACATCGAGCAGGCGGTTGATGGAGTCATTCTCGCGCCGTACCTGCTCGATTTCGGAGGAGCCTTTGACTGCGCCTTGGATGATGGCAAAGAGGGTGCCGGTGATCAGGGCGAAGAGGGTGAGGGCGATGATGACCTCAATGAGCGTGAAACCCCTGGCGGACCGTGAGCGGTGCCGGGAAGCGCGGCTCGGGTTAGCGTCGGGGTTTATAGACATAGACGGTGACGTCGTCGGTGAGGGGCTCGGTGCCTTGGCCGTCGGTGGCGGTGATGGTGAGGGCGTAAAGATCCCGCAGGGAGCCGCCGCTGCGGGTGGTGATGGCCACGGGTTCGGTGGTGGCGGTGTAGGTGACGCCGAGGGCTTCATCAATGCGGGAGACGCTCATTTCCGGCAGGGTCTTGATGCGCAGTTCCTCGACCAGGGAGCGCATGCCGATGCGGATGGCGTAGTCTCGATTGATGCGGTTGGAGGCGGCGAGGGTGGCCTCCAGCGAGCGGGCGAGGCTGAGGACGGCGAGGGAAAAAATGGTGAGGGCGATGATCAGCTCCAGCAAAATGTAGCCGCCGGTTCGGTGGCGCTGGGGGCTGAGCTTCGATGCCTGGTGGGGCGATGTTTTCATCGCAGGTCGATGGTTTCGCGGACGATGTCGGCGGTGAGTGCGCCGAACTCGACCTCAAACCGGGCGTTTTCCCGAATCAGTTCGAGGGTGAGTGGCTGGCAAATGCCGGAGGGCTGAAAGACCCAAAGTTTGACGTAGTCTCCCTCCACGGGGGTGGGGCTGATGTCATGCCAAAACTGGATGCTGTAGTGGGTATCGGTGGGGAGGGGATAGGTCTCGGACCATTGATCGTCTCGCTTCGGTGGCGGCGGGGCGAGGGGGAGATTGGTGGCGGCGCGGCCGGTGGAGGCGTCGGAGTCGGGCTCGTCGGCGAGGCCATCGTTTGCGTCGCGAGGTTGACCAGGGAGGGTTCCGGCGACGAATTGATCCAGTTCTTCGAGCTGCAGGTAGGGATTGAAATGGCGGGAGGCGGTGAAGCCACGGCTGGTGAAGGCGATCTGGTAGGGCCGCTTTTCGACGATGGCTTTGAGGCGGGCTTCTTTGGCCAGTTTGACCAAAGCGGCGACGGGCTCGCGGGCCAGTTGCTCGTCCCGCAAGCCGCGAAACGAGGGGATGGCAGCAGCGGTGAGGATGGCGACGATGGTGAGGGCGATGACGATCTCAACCAGCGTGAAGGCCGGTGGGGCGGAGTGGGGAGTGGAGAGTGGAGAGTGGAGAGGTTGCGGACGCACCACTCCACGCTCGTTTCGTTGTCCCATCCCCTTCATCGTTACTTCGCTTCGCTGGGTTTCCAGTTGCCGATGTCATCCGGCGTGCCGTCTTGGCCGTCGGCTCCGGCGGACCACACGTCGTAGGGTTTCTTGGATTTCTGCGCGGGGTAGCGATACTTGTATTCCTGGCCCCAGGGATCTTTCGGCACCTCTTCCATGAAGGAGCGCCAGCGTTCCGGCACGGGCTCGATGGTGGGTTTTTCCACCAGGGCTTTCAGGCCTTGCTCGGTGGTGGGCATGCGCAGGGCGCGGCCTTCGTAGCTTTGCAGGGCGACGTTGATGGCGGCGAGGTCACTGTCCACCCGAGTTTCTTTGGCGGAATCGACCTGGCCTTTGAGGAGGTAGATGGAGCCTGCGGCGAGGATGGAAATGATCGTCAGGGTGATGACGATCTCGATCAAGGTGAAGCCCGATTGGAGGCGATGTGGCGAGGGGGATGCGGGGGTTTTCATGAGCATGTGAGAGATAACGTGGATGGAGTGGAGGTTGTTTTTTAGCCGCGACCGCGGATGCCGGTGACGGATTGCGCGATGGCTGCGAGGATGGAGAAGGCGACGGCACCGACGATGACGGCCATGAAGACGAGGATGATGGGAGAGATCATCGCGGTCATGCGTTTGATGCGGCGGTCCAATTCTTTGTCATAACGAACGGCGCATTTGCCGAGGGACTTGCCGATGTGTCCAGTTTGCTCACCGACGGCGATCATATCCACCAGCATGAGGGGGAAGCCGGCGGTTTTGCGCAGTGCGGTGGAGAGGGCGGAACCTTCCGCGACGCTGGCGGAGACCTTGGATAGGAGCGATTGGATGAAGACGTTGGCGGAGATTTTGGAGACGAGGCGGATGCTGTTGAGCAGGGGCACGCCATTGCCGACGAGGCTGCCGAGGGCGTGGGAAAACTGGGCGTAGAAGCGGGTGGCGATGATGGGGCCGAAGAGGGGGAGATAGAGTTTGGTGCGATGCCACCAGAGGCGGCCGTTGGGGGTGTTGATGTAGCCTTTGAAGAGCAGGGAGACGACGAGCACGATGATGCCGATGACCCACCACCAGGTGGCAAAAAAATCGCTGACTCGGATCAGGATCTGAGTCACAAGCGGCAGTTTTTGGCCGTTTTTGGCGAGGAGATCGGTGATCTGCGGCACCATAAAGGTCATGAAAACGACGAGCAAAACCACGCAGGCTCCGATGAGGAAGGCGGGATAAATCATGGCCTGGGTGACCTTGGCCTGGAGTTCGGCCATGACGCCGAGGTTGTTGGCCAGACGGCGCAGGATGGCGGGTAGGGAGCCACTGACCTCTCCAGCGCTGACGAGGTTGCAGTAGAGATCGTCGAAGCTGG
>JAGRPD010000610.1 GCA_020439875.1 Verrucomicrobiales bacterium | reverse complement strand
TGGGGCTGCATCCCCACCAAGGCGCTGCTGAAAAACGCCGAGGTCTATCACACCCTGAAGCATCGGGCAGAGGAGTTTGGCCTGAAAATCGACGGCCTCAGCTACGACTGGGAAAAAATCATCGGTCGCTCCCGCAAGGTCTCCGACAAACTCTGTGGCGGCATTGAGTTCCTCTTCAAGAAGAACAAAATCGACTACCTGCGTGGAACCGCCGCCATCCCCGAGCCCGGCAAAGTCACAGTCACCAGTAGCGACGGCCAATCCACCACCCACGAAGCGGGAAAAATCCTCATCGCCACCGGCGCACGCAGTCGGCCCATGCCCGGGCTTCCTTTCAATGGCACCAGCGTCATCAGCAGCAAGGAGGCCATGACGCTGGCCAAGCAGCCCAAGAAGATGGTCATCATCGGTGCCGGTGCCATCGGTGTCGAGTTTGCCTACTTCTTCAACGCCTACGGCACGGAGGTGACCCTCATCGAGATGGCTCCCAACCTCCTGCCCATCGAGGACACCGAAGTCAGCCAGGCCCTCGAAAAGGCCTTCAAAAAGATCGGCATCCGCTATCTCACCAACACCAAAACCACCGCCGCCAGTGCCACGGAGGATCGCGTCAGTGTCACCGTGGCGGGAGCCGCCAATGAGACCCTCGAAGCCGATGTCTGCCTCGTGGCCATCGGCGTGCAGCCCGTCCTGCCCGAGGGCGTGGAGCTGAAGGTGTCGGATCGCGGATGGCTGGAGACCGATGCCCGCTATCAGACCAACGTGAAGGACATCTACGCTGCGGGCGACATCATCGGCCCGCCCTGGCTGGCCCACGTCGCCAGCTACGAAGCCATCCAGGCGGTCGAAGGCATGTTCACCGCGACTCAGCCGAAAAAGGTCACCCTTTTCCCCGGCTGCACCTACTGCCATCCGCAGGTCGCCAGCATCGGTCTCACCGAACGCGCGGCCAAGGAGAAGGGCTTGAAATACAAGGTGGGCAAGTTCCCCTACGCCGCCAGCGGCAAAGCCCTCGCTGCGGGAGAGGGCGAAGGATTCGTCAAAATCATCTACGGCGAGAAGCATGGCGAGATCCTCGGAGCCCACATCATCGGCAGCGAGAGCACAGAAATGATCGCCGAGATCGGTCTGGCCATGAACCTCGAAGCCACCTGGGATGAGATCGAAGCCACCATTCACGCCCACCCGACTCTCAGTGAAATGGTGAAAGAGGCGACCGAAGTGGCCAAAGGTCACCCCATCCACGTCTGACGCGCTCTCCGCGCATGGACGCATCCCCTTCCCCGGCTCCGCCCCGCATCCGCCGGGTGCGGAGCTTTGAGGAACTGACGCAGACACCTCTCATCGACGGCTTGCAGGCCCTCGAGTGGTCGCGCGATGTCCCGCCTGGAGACTTCGCCCGCCTCGCTCACCTCCTCGCTAAAACCTGCGGTGAAGGCATCACCCCGCTGGATTTCGACGAATTGGACACCCTCTCCCTCTCGCCACCGTGCCGCATCGCGCTCGCCAGCCTGCGGGTCGATTTTGAACGTCTCCTCACCCTCGGGCTCCACCCCGAACTCAACCTCATCAACGGCTGCTATCTCGACGCCACCGGCGGCCCGCTGCGCACCGACGTCTGCTCCTGGCACATCGACAGCGCCACCGCTCCCGCTGACACCTGGCTTTGCACCTACTTTGGCGCGGTGACCGAGGGCCTGATTCATGAGGACGCCCTCCGCCGTGTGGACCAGCCCGATCTCCGCGCACTCCTGCTGCATCAGTTTGGCGGCACAGAGGGATCGGAGTTCGACGCCTTCCTCGCCGAGCATTGCTACGACCTCCACTACCAGCCCCGCCCCGGCGCGCAAGCGGTCGCTTTTGGCATCGGCCAGCTCTGGCGTGTCACCACCTTGTGCCCCGGTGCAGCTTCCCCACCCTTTGTCCATCGCGCGCCCGAGTCTCCACCCGGCGCACCCCGTCTGCTCCTCATCGCCTGAAGCCGCCGTTCACTGTGTGGCAAACTTCGTCAGCAATCCCCGGCTCCGCGTGATCTTCAGCATCCACAGGAAGAACCCACCTGCAGCGATGAGAAAGACCACGTTGAGCGCGCTGGCCCAGGCAAATTTTTCCCAGCTGAAATGCCCCGTGGCCAGCACCTCCCGCATGCCTTCAAACACATGCGTCGGCGGCAGCGCCAGCGCCACTTTTTGCAGCCACTCCGGTTTGATCGCACTCACTGGATAAAACACCGCGATCAGGGGTTGCAGGAAAAAAGGCACCGCCCAAGCCAAGCTCTCCGCTGCCTGCCCCCAGCGCAAGATCAGCGCCGTCGAGATCATTCCCAGCGCCCACCCACTCAGCATCAGATTGGCAAAAAACGGCACCAACGACCAGCCCAGACTGAAAATGTTGAACGCAT
>JAGRPD010000609.1:1382-1565 GCA_020439875.1 Verrucomicrobiales bacterium | reverse complement strand
TCGGCGTCGTCAACAACGTGGCCAGCACCATCGCCCGGGAAAGTGATGGCGGTGTCTATATTCACGCTGGCCCTGAAATCGGCGTGGCCGCCACCAAGACCTTCACCTCGCAGGTCGCCGTGCTGACCCTGATGGGGTTGTTGTTTGGGCGTATCCATCACCTTTCCAGTGTGGACGGTCTGG
>JAGRPD010000609.1:0-1185 GCA_020439875.1 Verrucomicrobiales bacterium | reverse complement strand
TGAAGCATGGCGTCATTGCCCTGGTGAAGCCGGACATGCCCTCCATTTTCATCGCTCCCGATGACGCGGTGTTTGATAAAAACGTCAGCAACATTGAGGAAGTGCTGGCGCGGAAGGGTCCCGTCGTCGCCGTCACCACGGAGGGGCGCACGGAGCTGGAGCGCCTGACGGAGGACGTCATTTACGTGCCGGATTGCCCCACCTACCTGCAGCCTCTGCTCACCGTGGTGCCGCTGCAATTGCTGGCCTACTACACCGCCGTGGCGCGCGGATGTGATGTGGATAAACCAAGAAACCTAGCCAAAAGCGTTACAGTAGAGTAAACTGTCACCGTGAATTACCCTCCAACCCCTCGATCCCACCGGCGGGCGCGTCTCATCGCGCTGCTGCTTGGGGCGGTGGCGGCGGGTTCAGACCTCGGTGCTTCGAGTCCTTCCGCACCGACTCAGGGGGGCGCGTTCGAAGCGCGTGGCCTGTGGGAAGAACAGCATACACCGCTCGATTATCTGGACAAAGTGGGCCAAAACCTCAAGGCCCGTTGGCGTCAGCACTATCGCCCCCCACCTCCGGTGCCCGCCCCCGAGCGCGGGAAACTTTCCCTCACGCTTGGCGCGCTCATTGGCGAGTCCTTTCTGGCCTGCGAGGCAGGGGATGCCCAGCAGTTTCGCAATAATCAGCAAGAGGTGATGACCTTTTGCAAAACGTTGGGCCTGGGAGAGCGCGTCACGCCGCGACTGATGGCGCAGGCCAAAATGGCGGAGATGGAGCAGTGGCCGGAGCTGAGGAGTGACATGGAGGATGGCATGGTACAATTGCTCGACATGCTGCACAGCCAGCGGGATGAAGATCTGGCCATCCTGGTGGAGCTAGGGGCCTGGCTGCGCACGTTGGAGGTCGCCTCCGCCGTGGTACTGGATGATCCCAATCCTGAGAATCTCAACTGGTGCATCGGCTGCTCTCAGCTGCTGGAGCATTTGCTGGCTCTCTACGGAGGCCTGTCTGATACCGCTCGTCAGGAGCTGGCCGTGATGGATGTGGGGGCGACTTTGGACTTCCTGCGCCGTCATTGGCTGGATGTCCCGAGCGAGGTGCCACCTCAAATCGAGCTGGCGACCAAGACGCTCGAACGTCTCACGGCCGTCATGCGACGCACCACCTTGAAGTGAGAAGCCCTACCCGATTTTT
>JAGRPD010000608.1 GCA_020439875.1 Verrucomicrobiales bacterium | reverse complement strand
TCTTGCCGCCGAGGCGCTGGAATTTTTTGGGATCTTTGAGGAACTCCACCAGCTCCTGCACCTCTTCCTTGGCCTCATCACAACCGGCCACGTCTTTGAAGGTGACTTTGTTGCGATCTTGCGAGAGCAGTCGGGCTTTGCTCTTGCCGAAGCTCAGGGCACCGCGTCCGGCGGTGCGGATCTGCTGCCGCACCAAGAAGTAAATCACGGCCAGCACCAATACCAGAGGGATCAGGGGCACCAACAGGGAGCTGAGCATGTTGTTCTCATACTTGGCGTTGAGCACCAGGCCTGCGGCATCCAGCAGCGCGTTGATCTTGTCTTTTTGCAGCTCAATGTTCACCGGCACGGTGAAGCGGATCGAGTCCTTGCCGGAAGCCGTCGGTTGGGCGGGCGCTTCAGGCTGGGTGGTGGAGTCGCCTCCCGCTGAGACGGGATGCTCCGCGCCTGCGGGGCTCTGTGGCAGGTAGTATCCGCGGATCACTTCCTCCATGGAGGCGTCCTGCGTCACCAGCTCCAGCGGTTTGGTGCGGTCGATCGAGCCGGTCTTCACATACTGCTCAAAGTCGGCAAAGGTGATGCGGCTGGAGGCACCAGCGGCTCCATTGAAGGTGAGGGCTGTCACTCCCAGCGTCAGGGCCAGGGCAAAAAGCATGAATCCCCTCCAATTGAAGGAGCCGTCCGGGCCACGGCGGCCGGATCCGTCGTTGCGAGAGTTTCCGTTGGGTTCGTCAGACATGAATGATGCAGTTTAATACGCGCGTTGCGAGGTGTTGGAGCATATAAGTCACATTTTGCCGCTGCCAAGCTGAACCTTGCCCTCGAAACTGTCCTTTGTCCGCCCACTAACACGGCGGAACGCGGTCAAAAAATGCGAACTTGGGAGGGACATCACCGCAGTTAGGGCGTGGATGGTGGCAGGTAGGCGTTTTGAAGTTGGGTTCGCAGGGTGCGCTGGTCGGCGTCACTGAGCACCCGTCGATACAACAGCACCTCTGCGATGCCGCCGCGGAAGGTGTCGCGTTGCTTGCCCTTTTGTTTCCACACATAGGCAGGCATCGCGCCCAGAGAGACATCTCCCAGAATGCTATCTGGCCACGGGATGACCATGGCTTCGGACGGGAGGACCTGACCCCGCGCCGTGATCACGGTGAGTTGCGAGGTGCCTGGAGCCGCCGCCCAGGTGAAAAGCAGCACCATCGGCTCAGTGACTTTGATCGGCTCGGAAGGTTTGAGGATTTTTTTGCGGCGGTTGGCGGGTTTTTTGGGACGGGGATCTTCGGCGTCGATCCACACCCTGCCCTGGCCGTCCTTGCCGACATTTGCTAGCAACAGCGCGCGGGCATTTTTTCCAGGCAAACAGGCAAGGAGTTGATCTCCAGGCACCGAATCTGCGTAGGCGACGAGGGCGAACGTGAGGCCTTTGCCGTCATCTCCTCCACTGAAGGGACGGTTGGAGTTCATCCCCTTGCGATTGAGGATCAGGGTGGCTCCGAACTTGCCTTGATTTTGAAAAACAATGAAGGGCGTGGGCCGACGCAGCGGAAAGTCGGGACGCGGCTGCAGCGTCTGCCGGACGATGCGGCGCTGTTCGAGATTCCAAGGGAAGGTGGCGAAGGTGTTGGAGCCACCCATCGGGGCGAGGTCACCCCAATCCGCCACCGCACCATCCCCCTCCAGCGGTAGCAGCACCCCCTGCCCCATGCCATAGCCATACACGCCGAGACTGGCCACGGTGTGGCTGTACAATTCGGTGGCAGCAGGCGGTGCGGGGCGATCTTTGGGCCAAACGACCGGGGGGGTATCAATTCGAGAGGCGCTGACCTGGAGCAAATCCGGCGCGCCGTCGAGAGCTTTGACCGGTACGATGAGGGGCTCGAGCTTCGGCTTCTCGGGAACGGGCACCGGTTTTGGCACAGGTGCCCCCCCGGCGGTGGGTCCGGGGCTGGGTTTTGCCGGGGCTGAGGCGGGGCGTTGCGCCGTTTTCGGTGCGGAATCAGCGGGAGTCTCGTTCCGCCCCATCACCAGCCAGACGATGAGCATCAGCAGCAAGGCACCTCCAGCCATGCCGATCCATTTCCAGGGCGGCCCGCTTTCGCTCCCCTCTCGCTGACGCACCCCGGCGGCTCCCGTGGGATGGCGCGCGGCGGGCGGCAGCGGAGCGCGGGTGCCGAGGGTGCCCGCTGCGGAGGTGTTGGGTCGCGTGACGGCGGGAGCCACCATGCGGGTGGCGGTCAGAGGCTGGGCCGCTGGCTTCGGAGCCTGGGGCTTCACGGATTGCGTCCAGGGAGCCATCACTTGAGCCGCTGCCGGCACAGGCACGGCGGAGCTGGTTCCCCCTCGCGGCGTGGCTCCGGTGGCCGTTCCGGCCTTCGGGGCGTTGCGGGTGGGATCCGCCTCCTCGCGCTCTCCTTTGGTGAAAATCTCCAGGGCGACGGAGCCTTTGCGGGGGCGCTCCGCCGGATCCAGCGTCAGCAGTCGCATCACGCAGGCGGTCACCCACTTGGGTACCTGGGGAGCGATTTTTGCGAGATCCACCGTATCCCGCGCCAGATGCCGGGTGCGCAGCTCCTTCAAGGTCTTGGCGTCAAATGCGGGCCGCCCCGACAGGGCCTCATACAGTACGCATCCCGCCGCCCACACGTCGCTGGCGCGGTGGGCTCCCGCGCCCTGCCACTGCTCAGGGGCAGCGCAGCGGTAGGCTTTGACCGTGGCCTTCGTCCCGTCCCCGCCATCCCCAAAACCCAACCCAAATCCATGCAGTCGTACCGCCCATTCTTTGGGGTTGCTGCGGTCGATCCACAGTTGCTCCGGCCGCACTGCCCCATGCACGAGGCCCAGGTCATGGATGGCCGCCAGCGCGTTGAGCAGCCCCGTGGCCACGGATTCAAACTCCTCCACCGTCAGTGGCCCCTCATGCAACACGGAGACCAAATCCGTCCCCTGCTCAGGCTTCAACGCCACCAACAAATCCTCCCCCTCCTCATCCACCACCGCCACCACCTGCTCCAGATCCTCCCGCTCCAGCTTTTGCAGCGCCCGAAACAGCTGCTTCATGCTCTCCCGCTCATTCCCCGCCGCCGTCAGCCGCAGCAGCCGCACGGGGTTCCCGGTCTCTTTATCCACCGCGTCAAACACAGAAAACGCCGGGCTTTCAGAGCGAAGTTGCTGGGATTCAAATCGGGACGCAGACATACGGGGAGAGAGTCGAAACCGGCGGACCGGATGATTGACAAACCGTACCATCCGGGAAACCGCGCCCAATGGCAAGCACCCGTACGCACAGAAAGCGTCTGGGGCTCAGATTCTTCCCGAGCCTCAACGCTGGATTCGGCAGCAGCGCAGCCCCGACGGCGTCCATCATTCCAGAAAAAAGATCATTTGTCGGAGCCGACCTCGACGCGCAGTTTATCTCCCTCATGATCGCCTCCGAACTCGCCACCTCCGCCGCTCAAGATCCCGTCGCTCCCGCTGGGTTGAGCCCCGAACAGCAGGCTCTCTGGCTGGCCAAAAAAGGAGAGTGGGAAAAGGCACACAACATCGCCCAAGACATCCCCTCCTCAATGGGTTCGTGGATTCACGCCCTGCTGCACCTCATCGAGGGCGACGTCGGCAATGCCCACTACTGGTTTGCCCGCGCTCAACGCCCCGCCCGCCGCCCTTCGGAGATCGACGCGCTGTGGCATGAGATCGCCACCGAGCTGGCCCGCTGATCGATCAAGCCAACAGCTCCTTCACCACCCCGCATTCGTTCACGCCCGTGAGCCGGAAGTCCAACCCGGCGTAGCGATAGGTGAAGCGTTCGTGATCAAAGCCCATGATGCGCAGGATCGTGGCGTGCAGATCGTGCACGTGCACCGGATTTTCCACCGCCTGAAAGCCAAACTCATCGGTGGCTCCGTGGGTGTAGCCTCCGCGCACCCCACCGCCAGCCAGCCACATGGTGAAGCCGTAGTGATTGTGGTCGCGCCCGTGCTGCTTGCCCGCGTTGGAGCCCGGTGTGGGCAATTCCACCGTCGGCGTCCGGCCAAACTCACCGCCCCACATCATGAGCGTGTCATCGAACATGCCGCGCTGTTTGAGATCCGCCATGAAGGCCGCAATGGCGGGATCCACATCCTTGGCCAGGCGTTGATGATCCATGATCTCATCGTGACTGTCCCAGGGCTGACCCGCCCCCGTCCACAGCTGCACAAAGCGCACCCCGCGCTCCAGCAAACGCCGCGCGATCAGGGTCTGCCGACCAAAATCATTCTCGCCATAGGCCTTCCGCACCGACTCCGGCTCCTTCATGATGTCGAACGCATCACTCGCCTCCATCTGCATCCGATAGGCCAACTCGTAGCTCTGAATGCGCGCATCGAGCTGCTCATCATCCTGCCGCTGCTGCTTGTGACGCTCGTTGAGTTCCATCAGCAGATCCATCTGACGCCGCTGCTGGCGGCGATCCAGCGAGTCGTTCTTGATGAATTCCAGCAGCTTGTCCACCGAGACCTCCTTCGTATCCACGTAGGTACCTTGATAGACACTGGGCAGAAAGGCCGACTGCCAATTCTTGGTCCGCCGCGTCGGCATGCCCCGAGGGCAGAGCGAGACGTATCCCGGCAGATTCTCATTTTCCGACCCCAGACCATAGGTGATCCAGGAACCCAGACTCGGACGGTGCAGGCGCGACTCCCCGCAGTTCATCAGTCCCAGAGACGGCTCGTGATTCGGCACATCCGCGTGCATCGAGCGGATCACACAGAGATCATCCGCAAACTGCGCCGTACGGGAAAAAAGCTCACTCACCTCCAGCCCACATTGGCCGTACTTTTGAAATTGAAACGGGCTCTTGAAAGCCGCACCCGTGGGCCGCTCCGTGCGCAGCAGATTGGGCAGCGCCTTGCCATCGTACTGCGTCAGCATCGGCTTCGGATCAAACGTATCCACCTGGGACGCGCCGCCATTCATAAAAAAATGGATCACCCGCTTCGACTGCGGTGTGAAATGCGGCCTCCGCGGTGCAAACGGCGCGCTCGATGCGGCCTGGGCCTCATTCCCAACCAAACCACCGAGTGCCAGCGATCCAAACCCCATCCCCAACCGACTCAGCAACTGGCGGCGGGACAAAAACAGCGGTTCGAGGGAGGATGCATTCATGGCTCAAAAACTACCTACGTCCCGCAAGTGAAACTTCATGCAGCGCCTTTGTTCGAGGAAAGGACACCGGTCTCACTGCGGTTAAGACAGGAATCTTTTTCCACCGGCACCCCTCATGACGCGTCCCCTCTGCACCGCCCTCCTGCTCGCCCTCACGGCCTCGCTTCCCGCTGAAGACGGGCCGGACCTCCCATTGCTGGATCTTTCAGGCGAGACCGACCGCCACACCGTCATCGCCCAGGGAACGGAAGAAATTTATCAAGGCCATCCCACCACCCTGCTCATGCCCGATGGCCACACTCTCTACTGCGTGTGGTGCATCAATCACGGCGGCGCGGCAGGTCCCATGGCCCGCAGCAGCGATGGCGGACGCACCTGGACCCGCCTCGATGACATGCTCCCACCCGGCTTTAAGACGCATCAAAACTGCCCCAGCATCTACCGCCTGCAGGGTCCCGATGGCATCTCTCGCCTCTGGGTCTGGTCCGCCGCTCTCGGCCAACGCGGTGGCCCCGGCATGCCCTCCATCATGAGCGAGGACGACGGCCAAACCTGGAAGGAAATGCCCCCGCTCGGCTTCCCCTGCGTCATGACCTTCAGCAGCATCGTTCGCCTCAAAGACGGCCGCTATCTCGGCCTCTACCATCGCGGCCCAGGTGGCGCGGACAAGGCTCCGCTCGAAGTCGTGCAAACCCTCACCGCCGACGGCGGCTTCACCTGGTCGGAGCCTCGCGTCGTCGCCGCCGTGGATGGCAAAAATCCCTGCGAACCCTTCGTCTTCCGCTCTCCCGATGGCACGGAGCTGTGCTGCCTGATGCGCGAAAACACCCACCGCGGTCGCGCCCTGGTGATGTTTTCTCAGGACGAAGGAGAAACCTGGAGCCCACCGCGCGACACGCCCTGGGGCCTCTCGGGAGATCGTCACATGGGCACTGCCTTGCCCGATGGACGTTGGATTTTTGCCTTCCGCGATCAGGCCCCCCAGAGCCCGACTCGCGGTCACTTCGTCGCCTGGGTCGGCACCTACGACGACATCAAAAACGACCGGCCCGGGCAGTATCGCGTCAAGCTGCTTCACAACCACTCCCAACGTGTCGGAGACTGCGGCTATCCCGGCGTCGAACGGTTGAAGGATGGCACCCTGGTCATCACCACCTACGTTCAGTATCGGCCCGGCAGCGAGAAAAACTCCGTCGTCAGCCTGCGCGTCAAACCCGAAGAACTCGACGCCCTCGCGGCTCAGGCCGGGAAGTAACCGAGCCGCCTTCCCCTCCGAAAATCTCACGCCGGTTCCGCCGCTAGATCACGGGCAGCTCGTGCCCTTCGCGGTAGGTTTCTTCGCGCAAGGCATTGGCTTCAGCAGCGAACTCGCCCACGAAAGCCTCCGTCTCGGGATCGATCTCCAGCCAGGGGCCGAGCACGGCTTTTTCCACCGCCATGTCGATGCCGTTCGCATCGAGATTGGACTGAAAATCCTGCAACGTCTGCTGCGCCAGCGCGTGACCTTGCAAGCGTTCGCGGACCTCGTCGGGAGAGGCGGTTTTGCCGATGCGATACGAGATGTTGGCCAGGTGAGCGAGCGAGGCGGAGACGTGACCGTGAGCGATGTCGAGGTGCGGGCTGGCCAGGCGACCATCGCGGATGGATTGCAGCCAGTTTTCCATGTGCGAAGAGCCGCCACTGGTGCTGAATTTTTCCACGCTCTTGCCCGCGTTGTCGTAGGCGCGGCCTTCGGCCAACCATCCGCCTTCACAGTGCAGGATGTTGCCGATGCGGATGCCTTGGTACACGGGCTCTTGTTTCCAATTCATGTCCTTCAGCGGCAGCCCGCGATTGTCGAAGAGGATCGGCACCGGATCGTAGTCAAAGAAGGCGAGTTGGTTGTTCGGAGTCTGGCCGTCATCGACGTACCCCCAGCGATTGCCGAGGCTCATCATCCGAGGAGGCAGGCGCGGTTGGTCGATGGCCCAGCGGGCCACATCGAGCTGGTGCGGACCTTGATTGCCGATGTCGCCGTTGCCATAGGGCCACTGCCAATGCCAGTCGTAGTGAAATTTGTCCCGCATCACTGGAACCACGGGGCGGCAGGCACACCAGAGATCATAATCGATGCGGGAATTGATGCGATCCGGAGCGCTGAGTTTGCCGATGCTTTCGCGGGCTTTGTAATTGAGACCGCGAGACAGGGTCATGGGGCCGAGATGACCTTCTTTGACCCAGGCAAAGGCCTCGTCACGACCTTCGTCCGAGCGCAGTTGCAGGCCGTGGGTGACGATGAGTTCGGGGTGACGATGCGCGGCGTCCACCAGCAGTCTGCCTTCGGCGATGTTGTGGCAGACAGGCTTTTCGACATAGACGTGCTTGCCGGCCGCCATCGCCGTCATGGCGATGAGGGTATGGCTGTGATTCGGCGTGGCGATGATGACGCCGTCGAGTTCTTTGTCCTCGACGAACTTCCGGTAGTCTTTGTAGGCCGTGGGTTTGTAACCGCGATCTCCGAGCACCTTGAGCCCCTCATCCATGACGCGACCATCGACGTCGCACAGGGCGACGATGCGCACGCCGCGACGTCCCAGCAGGTCGCGAATGTGGTGCATGCCTTTGCCATGAAAGCCGCAGATGCCCACGCGGACTTCTTCCAACGGCTGGCCAAACCAACTGCAGCTCGATCCCGCAGCCGCTGTGCCGATGGCAAAGGTGCGCCGGAGAAAACGGCGACGGGAGGTGGAAGTGCGCGATGGGATCATGGTTCGATTTTTGAAAACGCCTCGAACTCGGCAGAAATCGCTTCAACCTGGGGAGATCCGGGAAGGATCAAGACGCGGTAAAAAAAGCTCAGCTTGTCTCCGGCGCGCATTTTCCAGTCGCCCACTTTTTTGTCGTCGAGCTTCTCAAAGTCGTGCTGGCCAAACGGATTGGCCGCCATCAGTCCGTAAGTGCGGGCGTGCCACCAGGTGGG
>JAGRPD010000607.1 GCA_020439875.1 Verrucomicrobiales bacterium | reverse complement strand
CCCGCCACCCCCGCATCCAGCAAGGCCTCACGCCACCACCGCGCCACCTCCGCCTGCGCCGCCTCTCCGTGACGCGCCACATCCAGGCCGAACTCCGTCACCACCAGCGGCCGATCCCCCGCCCGATGCTGCAAACGCTGCAAGTAGGACCGCAAAGCCGCCTCCTCCTCCAGGTACAAATTGACCCCGAAGAAATCCACATTCCGCGGCATCAAATACTCCGTGGACGGATACGTCGCATAACTCACTAGCACCTCCGGCTCCAGCTCCGCCCGCACCCGGTGGATCATTTCCTCCAAAAACCGCCGCACCCGCAGCGGCCCCATCCAACGCACCAGCGTCTTTTCCACCTCATTGCCCACCACCACCGCCACCACCGCCGGATGACGCAACGCCCGCGCCTGCTCCACCCCCAACTCCCAGGCCGTCTCCACCAAATCCGGCTCTCCCAAAAAATCCACGTGATCCGTCCACGCCAATCCCGCCATCACCCCCAACCCCCGCTCCCAGGCCGCGTCCAGCAGATCCTGCGGCGGCGGTTCATACAGCCGGATCGCATTCAATCCCAGCTCCACCATCTGATCCAGATCCGCCTCCATCCGTTCTCGCTCCGGATACATCCGCCCGCCTACCGAGGGAGGGAACGGCCCGTATGTCACACCATCCAACCTCACTTTTTCCCCTGCCGCATTCTCCAGAAATTTCCCCGCCACGCGCAAACCCCGCAGCGGAAAATCCACAGCAGGCTCAGAATCTGGCGCATTAAAATCGGAGGTCCGCATCGTTGATGAGGGAGGAGCCAAGTCCTGGCCCGGATTCCCCTCCAAGACAAGTCCTCAACCCACCCTCGCTCAGACGCCGCCACCCCTCCCCGCATTCGAACAAACCCCGAAAGCCCCCCTCAAGACCCCTGCAATTCACCTTGCACCCCCACCCAATGGCTGGAAATCTCCCAGCCCTCCAAAAGCCCCCTTTTTCTCACATGGACGACACACCGCGCACCTCCATCGGCATCGACTTCGGCGGCACCTCCGTCAAACTCGGCGTGTGCTGCGGCGGCGAACTGCTGCACATCGACACCCCCATCCAGACAGCCAATTTTCACGGGCCCTCCGCCCTCATCGGAGAAATGGCGGCCCGCGTTGCGGCGCTACGGCAGCAATACCCCGACATCGCCGCCATCGGCGTCGGTGTGCCTGGCCTCGTGGACTTTGACCACGGCTTCGTCCATGAGCTGACCAACGTCCCCGGCTGGAAACACGTCCCCCTCAAAGCCGTCCTCGGCGAGAAAACCGGGCTGCCAGTCACCGTCGATAACGACGCCAACGCCATGGCCTACGCCGAGTTTCGTTACGGAGCTGCCCGCGGCCTGAAAAACGTCGTCGCCCTCACCATGGGCACCGGCATCGGCGGTGCCTTGGTGCTCGATGGGAAAATGTATCGCGGCACCGGATTCGCCGCTGGCGAGATCGGCCAAATGAGCATCGACTACGACGGCGTCGCCGGCCACTACGGCAACCTCGGAGCCCTCGAAAAATACACCGGGAACCAGCAGATCGCCGAACACGCCGTGCGGCGCTACGCCGAGGCTGGCATCGACAAAGAACTCACCGAATGCAGCCCCAAAGCCATCGCCGAAGCCGCCCAGGCCGGGGATGACATCGCCCGCGGCGTGTGGGGAGAAGTCGCCGATTGGCTCGGCACCGCCCTGGCCAACATCGCCTGGCTGCTCAATCCCGAC
>JAGRPD010000606.1 GCA_020439875.1 Verrucomicrobiales bacterium | reverse complement strand
ACCCAAGTCCGACAGGCTGCTAGGGTATAAAGCGTCTCGCCCACCACTGCAAAACCGGCGTAACCGAGTCCAACGTCGTCATTGACCCAGAGGCGATTCGGTCCGGCGTCCGGCCACTGAGCCTGAGTGCCGGTCTCGGTGGAGTGTTCGTCGCGATTTGGCCCACGCCATTGCGGCCAGTCCGCCGCCTGTGCCGTGAGGGTGATGCCGAGACTGAGGAGGAGGCAGGAGGATGGGTGCATGCCGCCTATCCAGCCGCAAATCGCTGCGCCTGGCAAGTTTTCTCCTCAGGGAGTGTAGTCCGCTCCCGTCAGGCTGTGTAGCACGGAGTCCTGCCAGGCGCGGAGCTTTTCCTGGAGAGTCTCGACCTGCTTTGGTTCATCGGCGGCGAGATCTTTGGTCTCACCGGGATCTTTTTTCAGATCGAACAGCTCCACCTTTTGCTGACCGCCCTTGCTCTCGTGAATGACGAGCTTCCTGTCGCCATCAATGAAGCTGCGGGGGCCTCGGTAGTCCTCGGGAGAAATTTTGGGGTGCCGGAAGTTGGTGAAATTCCGTGTGGAGAGCCCGCCGCTCTTTTTGACAAGAGGAGTGGTGCCGCGCTGGAGTTCGGGATCGATGTAGGGCTGACTTTTGTCCAGATGCTTCGTGTCAAATTCCCAAAAACCCATGGGCTCAGGTCGTGCCGCGAGAGTCCCGTCCAGGATGGGCAGCAAATTCCGTCCATCCAGCGGGCGATCTGGCAGGGGCTGCCCGGTGATGGCCTGCAGGGTGGGCAGTAGGTCGCTGGTGCTGGCGCGGGCCATGGTGGAGCGCGGCTGCGGGATGCGCGCCGGCCACTCGATGAGTCCGGGCACGAGCACGCCACCTTCATAGACCTGACCTTTGACGCCACGGAAGGGGCAGGCCAGGGAGGCGTCGGCGGAGGTGCCGTTGTCCCCGCAGTAGAACAGCAGAGTGTTTTCCTTCAGACCGTGCTCGGCCAGATGCCGTCGCAGGGTGCCGATGGCGCGATCCATCGCCGTGATCTCGGCGTAGCGCTCCCGAAGCACCTCACCGAGAGGGCGCTGAGTTTGCTGACCGGTCTCGTTGGAAGTGAGCTTCACCATTTTGTCGGGATACTTGGCGGGCAGATCGTCGTACAGCGCCAGATCGGCGGGCAGCCCGCTGTAGGGTTCGTGAGGAGATCCAAACCAAACCACCGCGAAAAAGGGTTTCCCCTGTGCCTGTTGGCGGTCGATGAAGCTCATCGTCTCGCGAATCAGGATCTCGGAACTCTCGCCTTGAAACACTTCGGGCGGGCCGCCATTGCGAGAGAAGGAGGGGTTCAACTCGAAGAAATTGTCGTGAGACAGCCATTCATCAAAACCCATCTTGCCTGGATTCACCGGAGACTCTGCCTTCACCGCCCCGAGGTGCCATTTGCCGAAATGCGCCGTGGGAAAACTTGCCCGATGCATGAGTTGGGCGATCGTGAATTCCTCAGGTCGGATGGACCATCCCGGCGTGAAGGTACCCATGCGATTGGGGTGACGTCCCGTCATGAAACTGGCGCGGGTCGGCGAGCAGCTCGGATGCCCCGCATAAAAACGATCAAAGCGAAAGCCCGTAGCCGCCATTTCATCCAGCACTGGCGTCTTCACATGCGGGTGGCCATTGTAGCCCGTCTCCTCCCAGCCGTGGTCATCGCCCATGAGCAGCAGCACGTTGGGCAGCGGCTCGGCGGTTGCGGACGAGACCTGACCCAAGATCCCAGCAGCGAGAAGGCAAGCGGTGACAAAAGTTTTCATCGTCCATGTCAACGCTCCCCAACCCCGCCTTCCCTCAATAATCGCAAAGTCAACTGTGTTGCAGATACACAGTTGACTTTGCCCGGTTTTGCGGGAATTTGGCGATGTGAAAACTGCGAAAAAACAGAGCCCTTGGGTCGGTATTGAGGCGAAGACCGGGGTGTATCCGGG
>JAGRPD010000605.1 GCA_020439875.1 Verrucomicrobiales bacterium | reverse complement strand
GATTGGAATCCCGCTCCGCCGAGGTTCTGTCTCCTGAAAAACTTGGTCCCATGGGCCGCAAATGCTTGCCAGGAGCGGCTTGGGTCCCTAGGCTCCGCATTCCATGAGTTCCCCGTCTTCCCATCCCTCTCCCGAGGCTGAGCACGCCAGCTGGCAGGAAATCGAAAAACGTCCCCAGTTCGCCGAATTGCTGCGTGCCAAGGCCCGCTTCGTCATTCCAGCCACGGTGTTCTTTGTGGTGTACTACTTTGCCCTGCTCATTCTCGTGGGCTGGTACCCTGAGGTGATGAAAAAGGAAGCCTTTTGGGGCATGAACTGGGCGTATGCCTTCGCGCTGTCTCAGTTTCCCATGGCCTGGATCCTGGCTGCCATCTACATGAAAGTGGCGGCTGGCTGGGACAAAATGGCGGCGGACGTGATCAAAAAATAATCGCCCGTTCCCGGTTGCCCGCCACTCTCCCCAATCGCCTCTCTCGCCCAATTCTCGCTTCGTCCCGACATGATTTCCGATTTTCCCGTTTCCCCATCTCTGCTAGCCCAAGCGTCCGTCGCCATCGGCACGGAGAACAACTACGTCGCGGTGTCGATGTTCTCCCTCTTCGTCGCCGCGACCTTGGGCATCACCTTCTGGGCCGCCCGCAAAGCGACCGGGGCTAGCGCCTACTTCGCCGCAGGCAGAAACATCACCGGCTGGCAAAACGGCCTGGCTGTGGCGGGAGACTACATGAGCGCGGCCAGCTTCTTGGGCATCTCGGGCATGATCGCGCTCTACGGATACGATGGCTTCATGTACTCTGTGGGTTTCCTGGTGGCTTATTTGACGGTGCTCTTTGTGGTGGCCGAGCCCCTGCGCAACGCCGGCAAATACACCATGGCCGACCTGCTGGCCTACCGCATGAACGCGCGCCCCGTGCGTGCCGTGGCTAGTCTGAATACCTTGACCGTGTCCACGCTTTACATGATCGCCCAAATGATCGGCGCGGGCGGTCTGATGAAGCTGCTGCTGCCTGGAGTCGATGGCAATGCGGCCATCATCGGCATCGGCGTGCTGATGATCATCTACGTGGTCTTCGGCGGCATGCTGGCCACGACGTGGGTGCAGATCATCAAAGCCGTGCTGCTGATGGCGGGCACCATTTTCCTCAGTGTGCTGGTGCTCAAGCAGTACGATTTTAGCTTCACCAAATTCCTCGGAACCATCTCCAACATCAGCTACGTGGATCCGAAAACCGGAGTGGAAGTGACGCGCAACTTCCTGGAACCGGGCTTAAAATTTGGTTCAGCGGTGGATCCCTGGGGACCTCTCAACCTCGTGTCCTTGGGGTTAGCGCTGCTCTTCGGAACGGCGGGTTTGCCCCACGTCCTGGTCCGCTTTTACACCGTGCCAGATGCCAAAACGGCGCGGGTGAGTGTGATGTGGGCCATGCTGATCATCGGTGTGTTTTACATCCTCACCACCTTCCTCGGCTTCGGTGCCGCCACGCTCCTCACACCCGCCGGCATTCCCGATGCCAACATGGCCGCTCCGCAGCTGTCGCTATTCCTCGGCGGCGATCTCTTTTTCGCCTTCATCTCCGCCGTCGCCTTCGCCACCATCCTCGCGGT
>JAGRPD010000604.1 GCA_020439875.1 Verrucomicrobiales bacterium | reverse complement strand
GCACTCGACTCAGCCTCCCCCAATCCAATAGAAAGCGAACGGATACCAAACGGAAATCACGCTGTAGTCGTTGCCGCGCCTCAAATCACGCGGTCATTGCCACCATCCACGGGAATCTGGGCTCCCGTGACTTTGGCGAAGAGAGGTCCGGCCATCGCGGCCACCATGTTGCCGATGTCTTTGGATTTGATCTCCACCTTCATCAGGTTCTTGGTTTTGTACTCCTCCACCGTCATGCCGTAGCGATCCGCGCTGCGTTGCAGAGCTTCGGGTGTCCACAGCTTGGTATCAAAAACCGCATCGGGATGCACCACGTTCACCCGCACCTTGTGAGGAGCCAGCTCCAGGGCAGCCACGCGGCACAGCTGCGTGAGAGCAGCCTTGCTGCAAGAGTAAGCCGCCGCGCCAGGACCCGGCGCTTTGAAATTGCGGCTGCCCACGAAGATGATGCTGGGCTCGATGCCGAGCTTCACGAACGGCACCACCTTGTTCATGAGCTTTTGGTGGCTGGTCAGATTGATGGCGATGGTGCGATCCCAGTCCGACTGCGTCATCTCGCCGAGGAATTCGTTTTTCGGGAAAATGCCCGCATTGCTCACCACGATATCGATCCCGCCAAAACGCCGAACCGTGAAATCGATGGCCTGCTGCACGGGTTCGTCCTCCGTCAGATTGACGACGATGCCAATGCCACCGATGCGACTCATGATTTCAGGGATCTCCTTGTCAATGTCCAGCCCCACCACCTGGGCACCTTGTTCGGCGAGACTTTCCGCGATGGCAAAACCGATGCCAGCCGCGCAACCTGTCACCAGCGCCACCTTGCCCTGATGCACCTTGCGCGCCGGACCTTTGCGCAGCTTGGCCTGCTCCAGCTCCCAGTATTCAATATCAAAGATGTCCTGCTCAGGCAGCGGCTCCCAGCCGCCCGCCGCCTCAGCGAGCTGAACGGTCGCCGCCGTGTGCTGCGCGATGTCGGCCACGATGTCGGCCTCCGCCACCGTGCCACCGAGACTGACGAGGCCACGTCGCGGCCAGATCACAAAACGCGGTGCCGCATCCAGCATGGTTTCACCCTTTTGATGCCGATCAAAATACGCCGCATAAGCCGCCGCGTAGCGCGACAGCGATCCGTCGATGTCATCTCCCTCGATCACAGCGGGCGCGCGTTTGGTGCGGATGGAGTGATCCGGCGTCAGCGGCCCGCGTGTGCCGAAATCCGCCACACCAGGCAGATTTGCGTAGCCCACCGCTGCGGCGGAGGCATCGAGCTTCGCGATCACTGGCGTGCCGCGCAGGCCAGCGACGGCGCGACGCAGCTGTGCCAGCTCTAGCAGATTTTCCTCCGCCACAGCTTCAACGGGAGAGGCACCGCCGCTTTGCTCGGCCAAGAATTTTTCCGCCAGCGTCACCAGCTCGATGTGTTTCTCGTAGCTGGTCTTGGCGTCATCGGCAAAGGTGAAAAGCCCGTGCTTCAGCAGCACCAAGCCCTCAATACCCTCTGCCCGCAGATCGCGATCCTTGATCATTTCCCAGATCGTTTGGGCCAGGATGAACCCCGGCATCACGTAGGGCACGACGAGCACTCGACTGCCAAAACACTGCTGCACCCGGTCGGCACCGTCAGCGTGGCAGGTCAGCGCAGAGATGGCGTTGGCGTGGCTGTGATCGACAAAAGCAAAGGGAATGACACCGTGCAGAATGGCTTCAATGCTCGGCGTCGGCGCGGCGGGATCTGTCATCGCTGCGCGCAGCTGAGTCACCATATCCGCATCGGTCATCGTCTCCAGCGCGGCCATCTTCATCAGCGCCTCCATCTTCACCGGGGCAAATCCTGCACGCTCGATGGTGGCCAAATCCCAGCCCGATCCCTTGACGTAACACAGCGACACGGGCTCGCCGAAGAAATCCTTCTCCTCCGCTTTCACCGAAGTATTGCCACCGCCATGCAGCACCAGATCAGCGTGCTGTCCGAGCAGTCGCGAGCTGTACACCCGCTGTCCGAGCGGGTCGGTTCCGAAGGCAGCGGCTTCTTGATCGTTCCAGAGAGATTCCATGCCCTTTTGTTAAAGCGGAGGGCCGATTGCGCAAAGGGTTTTCAAACCGAACCACATCGATCTCCGCCGCCCTCACTCCCGGCGCAGCGCCTCCAGCAGCCGATCCCGCAAGGCGGCGCGCACCGCCACCGCACAAACCAGCAGCCCCAGCAGCAGCGCGCCGCCCCACAGCAGCGCCAGCGTCCCCAGGGGCAAACTGCCTGAGCCCTGTTGCAAATTGGGCCACACCGCTGCCAGAGCCGCCACCCAGCCCAATGCCAGACCTGCGATCAGCAGCCAAGCATGCTCGGCCAGGATCATGCGCCGCAGCGCGCCGCCCAGGAATCCCAGGGCCTGCATCAGCGCCAGCTCGCCACGCCGCTCCAGCACATGTCGCGCCACCAGCACCCCCAGCCCCACCGTGCCCAGCAGCACCCCCAGCCCACCCAGCACCGTGAAGATGCCGATGTACGTGTTTTGCACGCTCTGAAAAGTCGCCAACCGCCGCTCTGCCGACTCTAGCGCCAACCCGCGCGTCTCCAACTGCCTCGTCAGATGGGCACTGACGGCCTCCGTTTTCCCCTCCGGCGCATCCAGCAGGAAAAATCGATAGCCCGCCGCATTCGGATAGCAGCGCAGGAATGCCTGCTCACTGATGATGATCTTGCCCTGCAAAATAGAGCCCGCCAGCAGACCCACGATCTTCACTTGGAAAGTCCGCCCTGACTCATCCACGAAGTCCAGCGTGTCCCCCACCCCTTTACCCAGACCCCACATCGCCGTCGCTTGATCTGCGATGGCCGGGATGGCTGCCTCGGAGCCAGCCGGAGTCTCCAGCGCCTTCCAACCGGTCTCCTTCCCCGCCGCAAAGCGAAACGCCCCGCGCTCCGCCAGCAACTTCGGATCCACCCCAGAGAGCTGCGGCTGCTGCGCGCGATTGAGGTTCAGGCAGCTCGCGTCATCACCCTCGCGCAGGCGAAACGGCACCACCTTCACCCCCGCCATCAGCTGAGCATCCAGGCCGAAAGCCTCCTCACCCTGCTTTGACGTCAGGTTCTCGTAAATCGGCAGCGACGACTCACCGATCAAGGCAAACCCACCCGTTCCCGTATCGCGCTGGCGTGGATCCGCATCCGCGCTCATGCGAAAGGCATTCACCGCCGTCACCAAAAACACCCCACCCGCCATCATGCCCACCACCGCCAGACTGCGTCCCGGACGCCGCAGCACGCTGAGTCGCCCCAGCTCGCCCAGGGAGGACAAACCTTGCAGCGCCCGACTGCGCCGCACCAACTGACCGCGCATCCACAGCCGCAGCGCCAGCAGACCCGCCGCCAGCAGCAGACTGCCCGCGCCGAAAAACATGCCCGCCACCATTTCCGCATCGGTCGCCT
>JAGRPD010000064.1 GCA_020439875.1 Verrucomicrobiales bacterium | reverse complement strand
TTGGAAAAGCTCGACGACATCGCCATTCAACCCGCCAGCGGAGATGCCGCCGCCATCGCCACCACCCTGCGAGCGCTTTATGGAGCTGACGTCACGCTGCTGGGAGCACGCGGCCAGCAGACGCTGGATTTGTTTCAACGCGTCAGCGCCCTGCAGCAGGCCGCCGCCGCTCCCGCCCTCGGCGCGGAGTACCCTCGGCACGCCTTTGGAGATGGCCTGCGAGAGATCGCACGCCTGATCCGGGCGCGGGTCGGCCTGGAGGTGGCCTGCATCGATCTCGGCGGGTGGGACACGCATTTTTTCCAGGGCACCACGGATGGCTCTCATGCCACCCTGGCGCGAACTTTGGCGCAGGGATTGGCCGCCTTTGATACCGACTTGCAAGACGAACGCCCGCGCTGGACGCTGCTGGTGATGACGGAGTTTGGCCGTCGAGTCTATGAAAATGCCTCCCTCGGTACGGACCACGGGCGTGGCTTTGCCCTCACCGCCATCGGCGATCGCGTGCGAGGCGGTCGCCTCACCGGCCCCTGGCCGCTTCAGGCCATGGATGAAAGCAACCCGCTGGGGCCGGGTGGCATCGAGATTGCCTGCGACTATCGGCGTGTGTTTGCCGAGGTCTTGGGCCGGTCGATGGGCATGGATGCTGCTGGATTGGCGCGCATCTTCCCCGGTGCGGATCTGGCTCCCGTGGGGCTGTTTTAACGGCTCACTTCCCCTCCAGCGCCGCGTCCAGCGCGCGCCAGGCCAGCATGGCGCACTTCACCCGCTGAGGGAAATGTTGCACGCCTTCCAGCAGTTGTAGCTCGCCCAGAGCATCCCCATTTTCCGCCACCCCTTCGCCCGTGACGATGCGTCGAAAATCCTCCATCATCGCCCGCACGGTAGAGGGAGATTGGCCGCGCACTTTTTGCGTCATCATCGAGGCGGAGGCCTGACTGATGGCACAGCCCTGCCCGGTGAAGCCCACCGCCTCCACCCGACCATCGCCACCGAGACGCGCATAAACATCGATCTCATCGCCACAGCTCGGGTTGTCCCCATGCGCATGGCAGCAGGGCTGATCCAGCGCGCCGTAGTTTCGCGGCTTGCGGGAGTGATCCAGGATCACCTGTTGATAAAGCTCGCGCAGTTCATCATTCATGCCGGTCTCGTAGCCCGCCTTGCCGCCCGCGTCCAGCGCCGGTTGCGATGGGCGCTGGTTTTAGCCTTGGAAAAAACGTGCCGCATCCAGCAGCATCTCACCCAGACGCTCCACCTCCGCTGGGGTATTGTAAAAATAAAAGCTGGCCCGCGTGGTGGACGGCACTCCAAAGCGCCGCATCACCGGCTGTGTGCAGTGATGCCCCGCCCGCAGGGCCACGCCTTGTTCATCGGCCACGGTCACCACATCGTGCGGATGCGCACCCTCCAGCGTGAATGAAAGCAGTGCCCCACGCTCCACCTCAGCCCCTGGCCCGAGCACGTGCAGGCCCGGCACCGCATCCAGCAGAGCCCGCGCTTGCCGCGTCAACTGCTGATCATGCTCCCAGATGGCCGCGCGCCCCACCTGCTCGAGAAAATCGATCGCCGCTGCCAGACCCACCGCTTCAGCGATCGGCGGTGTGCCAGCCTCAAACCGAGCCGGAGCTTTTTTGAAGGTGCTACTCTCCAGCGTCACCTTGGAAATCATCTCTCCCCCGCCCTGCCACGGCGGCATTTCATTGAGCAAATCCTCCCGCCCCCACAGCACCCCGATGCCCGTGGGCCCCACCATTTTATGCCCGGAAAAAACCAGCCAGTCGCAACCGATCTCCGTCACCGACACCGGGCGATGCCCAATGCTCTGGGCCGCATCCACCAGCGACAAAGCCCCCGCCGCTCGCGCCATCGCGCAGAGGTCCGCCACCGGATTCACCACGCCGAGGCTGTTGGAAATGTGCGTGCAGGAAAGCAACTTGACTCGCCCCGTCGCCAACTCGGCCCGCGCTGCCTCCAGGTCCAGAGTCCCATCGTCCCGCAGCGGAATGTGGCGCACCACCGCCCCGCTGCGCTCCGCCGCCAACTGCCAGGGCACGATGTTGCTATGATGCTCCATGCCGGTGATGAGAATGGCGTCGCCCGGTTGCAACTGTGTCCCCGCCCAAGCCTGCGCCACCAGATTGATCGCCTCCGTGGTACCGCGAGTAAAAATCACTTCCCGCTCGGATGCCGCACCGATGAATGCCGCCACCTTTTCTCGCGCCCCTTCGTAGCGCAGCGTCGCGCGATGGCTCAGCTCATGCAGCCCGCGGTGCACGTTGGCGTTGTCTCGAGTGTAAAAATCCACCAGCGCCTGAATCACGGCGCGCGGTTTTTGACTCGTGGCCGCATTGTCCAAATACACCAGCGGCTGTCCCTTGACCTCTTGGTCGAGAATCGGGAACTCCGCCCGCACTGCATCCCAGTCCATGGACTCAACGTGAGGCAAAAGTTCAACGGCTCACCAAGCGCTCCGTCGGGGAAGCGACGGGCCGCTCATACACGGGTGGCAGCAGCGGACCTCGCGATTCGATCTCCGCACCTCGTTGCACGGGACCGTAGGGTCCCTGCTCGGTCTCCGTCGCATCACCCACCAGACCTTGAGCCAGCCGCAGGGGCGAGGAGAGAAGCCCGATCACCGAGCCCAGCAGCGCGCAGCTGGTGGTGGTCAATAGGCATCCACCCACCAGGGCCACGCGCAGAGCATGAAAAGAGAATTGCTTCATGCGCGCATCATAGAGCACTCCCCGCGCCCACACAACTGCGACCTGTGCTTGCACCCTCTTCGTCCCGATCGTCATCCCCCTCGAATCAATGGGATTTGGGACGAGGAGTGAGACGGCGACTGGGATAGGCCTGTCGTCACTCAATGCCACCACGCTGAACGTCGAGTGCCACTCGACGTTCCTTTTTCTCCAGCGTCAGTCTGTCGGTGGTTGGTAGTCGGGATACTTCTCTTTCAGCAAATCTTGCATCTGCTGGGCACGGCTTTTGTCACCGGCTTTTTCCAGGGCGCGCTGGGTCTTCCAGATGGCCAGGGGCGTGATCTCGGGATCCACGAAAAACTGGCTGGGAATGATGTATTTGGCGGCGGCAGCGCGGAACTTCTGTTGAGCGGCATCTCCGTTGGCCTGTGCCTGGGCTTCCTCGCCCTGAACAAAAAGTATGTCCCCTTCATGCAGCAGCAGCTCCGCCTGCAGCCGTCCGGTCTTGATGAACTGCAGGGCTTCATCGGCGGTCTCCGTGGCTCGCGCAAATTTCTTCAAACCCAACTCCGCTCTGGATCGAAACAGCAGCGCTTTGCCGCGCTCGGGACCTGGCTGCGGAGTGGCATCCAGGTAGTGTTCCAGCGCGATGATGGCGGGGGCGTACTCGCCTTCTTCCACCTCCGACATGCCGAGATAATTCCACAGCACCGGTTGGGTGTCTTGAGGCGCGTCGGGAGTCACAGCCATTTTCAAAAAGCGCGCGCAGTCGGGATAGTCTTCCTTGGAAAAGAAGGTCAATCCCAGCCAGCCAAGGATGTTCGGCGGCACGAGTCCCTCGGGTTTGCGTTTGAGGAAGGCGTCGATGGTTTTGGCCAACCCTTCGGCATCCTCTTCCGCGTAATGACAGACGATGAGCAACTGATAACCGCTGTCGGTGTAGGCCTCAGGATCGAGTCGGATAGCGCGCTCCAGGGCATCCTCCGCCGCGTCCCACTGCTCGAGTTCGTAACAGGCGCTGCCGATCTCATACCAAGCCTGAGGTACGGCCTGACTCTTGGGAAAGCGATTCACCAGAGCTTGAAACGCCGCTTTTTTGGCTTCGGCATTGTTTTCCTCTCCGGATACCAATCCCAATTGATACAGCGCTAACTCCGCCGCAGGGCTCTTGGGAAACTCCTCGTCCACCATTTCAAAATCGCGCCGCGCATTCGCCAAATCCTGCACATGGCGATAGGCCAGTCCGCGCTGCGCCAGGGCGTTGGAGCGCAGTTCGTTGTTGGGAAAGGCCTCCAAAAACCGAGTGTAAGTACTGATCGCTTCTTGATCGCGTTTGGCCTCTAGCAGCGAGTATCCCATGTTGAAGAGGGCATTGGGCTGCAGGGCCTCCGGCAGCGCATCCATGGGGATGTCTTGAAAGGCGCTGGCGGCCTCGGTGTATTCAGCCCGATTGAAATAAAAGTCCGCCCGAATCAACGCTGCTTTGGCGGTAAATTCGTGCTCGGGATGCTGCTTGGCCCAGCGATTCAAAAACGCTCCGGCAAACTCGGCGAGGTCGGGATCGTCCAGCAAATAGAAGCAATAGAGCTTCCAATAGCCTGCTTCAAAAGCGGCCTCGGTCTCGGGGTAATCCTGCTCCACCATCAAGTACAGCTCGACCGAGCGGGAGTAGATTTTCTTCATCCGGTAGGCATTGCCCACCAGCAGCAGCATCTTGCCGCGAGCAGCTCCTTCGGGCAGCACGGTGGCGTTGCGCGTGTAGTGATCGATGACGCCGTCGTAGTCTCCCTTGTCATACAGGGCCTGCAACACGCCGACCAGGGCGATGGCGCGACTCCCTGGTTCGGCAGAAGGGATTTTGAGACCCTTTTCAAAGAGGGCCACGGCTTCATCTTGATGACCACGTTCCGCCTCGATCACACCCGCGTTGATGAGAGCCTCGGCGCGCACGGGATCTTTGGTCTCGGGAGCGGCGGCCAGTTCTTGATACAATTTTAAGGCGCGATCCAGGTCATCCGCCGCCATGGCCATCTTCGCGAGCTGCAAAAGGGCGTCTTCGCGGAAGGGATTGCCATCGGTCACCGCCGCTACGGAGAGCAGAGCCTCCTCCTGACCAGCGCCATCTCCCAGCATCTGATGGGCGCGGCTGCGATGGTAGGCAGCTGCCAAGCGCACCTGAGGCACCTGAGTGTGAGACTCGCAAAAGCGGAAGAACTTGACCGCCTCTCGAAACTCGCGGCGGTTGAAATGGATCGCCGCCAGTCGATACGCTGCAGAGGGGGCTCCCTCGCTGTCGGGATAGCGTTCCACGACGGTCTCGAAGTACGGCGCTGACTGGGCTTCATCTCCGAGCTTCACGTAGCATTCACCCACACGAAACAGCACGGTCTCCAGATGGCGACCCCGTGGGTAGAGGTTGAGGTATTCCCCAAAGGAATGCAGTGCCAATGCATACTCGCCGCGCTCATAGAGCAAGCCGGCGTAACTGAAAAGATCCTCTTCGGGACCGGTGGGCTGGTTGGCGGTGGGGCGAGAGCTGAGGGGCCGACCGTCTGGACCGACGGGGATGGCGCGCGGCACGTCGTCGTCCTCCACCACGGTGGCGCGGCGCGGTGTTTCATCTTCCACCACCGTGGCGCGCGGCACGTTCTGACCCCAGGCGAGCGACCCGCCGGCGGTCAGAGGGATCAGCAAGATGAGTCTTCGCCAAAAAAGTGGCACGGATTCCATGTCGATGGGTTAGCGCGAATTGCGCGCCGCCTCCTCCGGCGGTTGCGCAGCGAAGGCCACGTTCCAAATGCCTGCTTTTTGGCAGGTATCCAGCACCTTGATGATGGCGTCGTACTTGGTTTCGGTGTCGCCGCGCAGGATCACGGCCTGATCTTTGTACACCTCCGCGATGTTGCGCATTTTAATCAGCAGTTCGTCCAGTGTCAGCTCCTGGCCGTTGACCACCACGGTGCCATCTTTGCGGACGTTGACGATGATTTCTCCCACCTGCGTGCGGGGTCGATCCTCCCCGGTCTCGGCGGCAGGCACGCTGATGTCCATCAGGGTCTCATGCCGCGCGTAGTGCGAGGTCACGGCAAAAAAGATCACCAGCAGGAACAGCACATCCACCAGCGGTGCCAGCTGCATGGGCGTGGGTTCGATCGAATGTTGCTTGCGAAAGTTCATGGTGGAAAAGGCGGGCGAAGATCAAACACGAAAGCCGCTCACATGGCGTGACTATCGCCGGATGGACCCTTGGAGCTGGCCGCCGAGCGCGCGGCACGCTTGTACTGCACGGCGAGCAGGGCCATCAGGTGCGTCATGGCCGCCTCCATTTCGGAGATGAGGCGGTTGGCTTTTCCACGAAAAATGGAGTAGCCGATGAGCGCCGGAATGCCGATGACCAATCCCGAAGCGGTACAAAGCAGCGCCTCAGAGACGCCCTGCGCAAGACCGAGCTGATTCGACCCGCCGTAGTCGGCTCCGGAGATGTTGTGGAAGGTGGTGATCATGCCCAGGGTGGTGCCCAACAAACCCAACATCGGAGCCACCGCTCCGATATCGCCGAGATAGGCGATGCGCGCCAGCAGCAGGCTGGACTGGCGATTGCCCTCCGCTTCCGTCACCTCTTTGACTTCCTCAAAGCTGGCGGTCGGATTTCGCGTGGCAAAATCCAGCGTCTTCGAGGTCACGCGAGCGATGGCTTCGTTGCGGCGATTGCACACGGCCAGCAGACCTAGGTAGTCTTGCTTGCGGATCATGGCGTCGGCCGAGTTCATGAAGGCATCACTGACCACCGTGCCCTGACGAATCGTGAAGGTGTAGAGGACGATGAGGAAAAACGCCACCATCGACAGTGCGATGAGCGGATAGGCCATGATGCCGGTGGCTTCGATGTAGCCCTCCAGCGTCAGGGCTTTGGCATAGGGGTTTTCTGCCGCCGCTGCCTCCGCTTGCGGATAGGTCACGACCGGAGCCGACGGAGCTGGCTCCTGGGCGGAAAGCGGCATCTCCAGGCTGGGCAGCAGGAACAGCGCCAGCAGGGCGCACAAAGAAAGAAAGCGATGCATCGGGGCGGATGGTACCCGCGCTTCGACGGCTTGCAAGCACGGGTATTCACGCCTGCGGCGAGATCGACCGGTGAGATGGGCTCAGCGCGGGGCTTGGCCCGTTCCCTTTGGAGCCGCCGCTGCTGCCTCGGCCTGCTCGTACATTCGCGCCAGTTCCAGCAAAATCGCCCGCGCTCGCTTCTCAAAACCTGCGGCATCCAGGCTGTCCCGCTGCTTTTTCAGATCCTCCAGCGCCATCTCCAGCTCGTCCCGCCGCGCCCGCTGCTCGGGCGTGAGCTGGCGTTCTTCCGCGCTGCGCACCAGCACCACCCGCCGCGCCCGGGCTCCATCTCCCACCGCAGTGGTTCCCTGCCCAGGTTTTTCTCGCAAATCCACCCCATCAAACCGCTCAGATCGCGTCCCCACGCCATCGCCATCGTCGTCCAGCAGGGCGTGCTCGGTGGCCAGACGTTCTTCGGATTGATAAAAATCCCGCACCTCCGCCGCAGCATCCAGAAAGGCCTCCAGTACCGACACCTGCCCGTCCTGATCCAAATCCGCCTTCAACTCACCCCCCATCGCCCGGGCAAAAGGCAGTCCAAACCGCGTGGAAAACACTTCCGACCCACTTTTCGTCGCCGTCACGCAGACGCGCTCGGGACCCGCCAGCGCTTTGGCAAAGGGTTGCGAGGCCGACCCCGTATGCACCAAAACGAGCGGCCCCTGCCACGACCGCAGCCACTGCTGCAGATCCTTGGGCGTGAAGTCGGGACCCTCGACGTTGAACCGCGCCTCGCGACCATCGAAGGTGCCGTGTCCGCAGAGCAACACCCAGAGGCGTTCCGGTTTCGCCTCAATCGCCTGCTGCAACGCGGCAGCCACCGCCTTCCCCTGCTCCGGCGTGGGTGGCACCTCCTGCCATCGCGCCTCCGCCGTCCGCGCTGCCTCGGCCCAGAGCGCCGCTTCTTCCTCGAACCGCTCTCCGTACTCCGGCAGTCCCGCGCTGCCGCGCACCACCACCACGGCGTCGCCCGCCCATGCAGCGCCAGCCAGCACCATCAGCCCAGTGAAGGCGAGCCCTTTCCTCATGCCAGTCCTCCCTTCCGCCGCAGAGTCCACTCCGCCACCAGCAGCCCCACCAGCGCGGCCAGCCACCATGGGCTGTGCCATAGAGGCGTCACGGTGCGATCCATCACCGGCACCTCCAAATGCGTCAACCGCTCCGCCAACGCCTCCAGCTGACTCTCCTCAAACATCTGCCCACCCGTCTCAGCAGCCAGCTCACGCATCGCCTCAGGATTCGGCCGCAGATCCGCCAGCGTCTCGGCCAGCGCATTCACCGCCCAGCCGGTGCGCCGCGTCTCCAGCACGACCTCCCCGGTCTCGGCCGAGCGCCGTTTGGCCTCCACCTCCAGGTATTGCACGCCATCCTCAGCCGTCTGACAGAGAGCCGAAAAGCTGCCCGCCTCCGTCTCGCTGGGCTCCGCAAAAAGTCGCACCGCCTCTTTCTCCCCCTGATGCTTCAGCCGCAGCTCCACGGTGGCATCGTCGGCAGGCAAAAACGCCTCATCATGCACCCGCACCGTCACCCGCTGACCTGCGCCGCCGCGCTCCGGTTCCTGACTCACCTCCAGCGTACCGGGCACATCCACCACCGCCCAACGCAAAATTTGTCGCCACAATCGCTCCAAATCCGCCCGCGCTCCGGTGTCTCGCATGCCCAATCGCCACAGGTCCGCTGCCAGCACCGCCAGCACGCGCCCCGCCCCGACCCGCTGAGCCACCACAGCGGGTGAGGCCTCTCCCTCTGCGCCCTGCAGCGTCGCCAGCACGGCGGCTCCGGGTTTGATCGAGCCCGCCGAGTGGGCCGCCTGCAGCAGTTCCGCACCGTCCAGCCGCTGCCGTTCCGCCGCCTCATCGGCCCGCAGCCGCATCCAGGGCTCCAGCCAACCCTCCCGCGTCAGATCCAGGTGCAGGCCACGCAGCGGCGGACCCGGACGCACCGCATCCAGATGCACCGGCAGCAGGCGACCGATCAGGCTGCCCTCATAGCCCCCCGCGCGGAAGCTCTCCTGCCCGCCCAGCATGATCAGCGTTCCGCCCCGCTCCGTCACAAAGCGCTCCACCAGCCGCATCTGTTCCGCATTAAAAAAAGCCGCCTCCACATCATCGAGCACCAGCACCCGATACGCCGCCATCAGCCGCTCCGCCACCCGGGGAAATCCCTCCCGCAGCTCCTCGCTGTCCCGCGCCTCCAACCGCACCAGCACCGGCTCATCATAGCGCTGACCTTCCTCCGCATCCTCGCCAAATCCCCGAAACAACGGATTCGATGTCTCCCCTTCCCGACCGCGCCACTCGAACTTCGGTTCACGTTTGGCGATCCGGATCAATGCGGGCAACTGAACTTCATCATCCGCTCTCAGGGCTCGCCGCAAAAACTTGTACTCCCAGTTGGGCCGACCCGCCACATACAGCACGCGGAAGGGACCCTGCCCGCGATCCACCACCAGCGTCCGGGCATTGTTATCCATCGTCACCTCCCGCGCCGCCTGCCGCCAGCCGTCCTGCACCCACACCGCCTCCGAAGCCGCCACCGCCGCCTCCACAGCCACCAGTCGCAACTCCGTCAGACCCGGTTTCAAATCCTTCACTTCCAATCGCGCCACCACCCCCGCGCCATCGCTGCCGGCACGCACCGTCTGACCCGCCAGCACCTTGCCCTTGCTGTCCAGCACTACCACCCGCACCGGCTCTTCATCCAACCCCTGCGCCGAAATCACCGCCTCCACCCGCACCGGCGTGTCTTCAAAAGGCGTCTGTGCCACCCGCACCTCCCGCACCGCCACATCCCGATCCGGCTCTCCCTGCGCCATCATCACCGGAAAGACTGGCGCGCCATCCCGCCCCGCCGGACTCTCCGGATCCGCCGCCAGACTCTGGCCATCACTCAGCAGCACCACCGCCGCCACGCGGCTCCCACGGCTCGCCCGCAGCGCCTCCACCGCCGGTCGAGATCGGGAAAACGTCGCGTCAAATCGCGGCACCTCGCCCGCCGCCAGACTGCGCATTTGCCGACCGATCTCCACCACCCGCACCCGATGCACCTCCGCCAGCCGCCGCAGCCACGCCGCATCTCCCGTCAGCGCCTTTTCCACCCGCTGCGCCGCCGTCTCCGCCCCCTCTTGCAAAGCCAGCGCCATCCGCCTCGAACCCTCCACCGCGATCACCACCTCATTCCCCCCCATGCGCGGCGTTTGCCGCACCACCTCCGGCTGGCACAGCATCGCCGCCAGCAGCAGCAGCACCGCCACACGCGCCAGCGCCGCCCACCTCAGCCTCGTGGAGCCTCGTCCCGCCGCCTGCGCCTGCCGCAGCCCGCGCAGCACCAGCAGCGCACCCACCCCCAGCACCGCCAGTGCCCAGGGCCAACGCTCCGCCTGCGCCCAGCTCCACGTCTCCATCAATAGCCCGCCGCCTCCTCCGGCCAAAACCGCAGGCCAGCCACCCGCCACCAGCACCATTCCGCAGACGCATTCATGCAGCCGCTATCAACGTCCACCTCAGCGCCCAACCATCAGGCAAATCGAAAAACCCGCGCCCGCCCGGATCAGCGCGCCACGTAGTCCACCACACAGACCTTCTCCAGCAGCGGCTTCAGCTTTGCCACAAAGGCCTGATGCTCCGGGTGCGGCAGGTAGGCCTCCAGTCCAGATTTGTCCTTGAAGGTCACCAGAAAGCAGTGGGTGAAATCCTCTGCCAGCCCCTCTGGACTCACGTTGGTCCCCCACTCGAAATCCGTCACCTCCGGGATCTTTTGGCTCAGCTCCACAAAGGCCTGCTCCAATCCCGCCACCTGCTCCGCCGTGGCACTCGCTTTGAACTGAAACAACACCACGTGCCGATACGGCCCCGTCTCCGCCGATGCAAAAGAAGTCATGCCCCAAAGACAAAGCCAAAACCCCAGGGTGCCAACGAGAAAGAACGATTTCATTTTCATGTCCAGATCAAGAAGAGAGCGCAGCCAGCATCCTCGCCAGCCGCTACATCCACCGACCCTAGCAGTTGCCTCCCGCCCTGGCTCGCACTTTTTTCAGCCGTCGTTTTTTCCTCCGTCTGCGCGCCAGCGCTTGCTTTTGCCTAGGATTCAGAGAAAAGCTAACCTCTTTCATCTTGAGCCCGCCTCCATCGTGACCGAAGCCGCCATCCATCCGCCCCTCAAAGGCATCGAACTCGCCCAGACCTGCGCCCGTTATGCCGCCGACAAAAAAGCGGCGGACATCACCATCCTCGATGTGCGCGGCCTTTCTCCGATCACGGATTTTTTTGTCCTCTGCACCGCCACCTCCCGCCCGCACCTGCGCGCCATCCGGGATGAAGTGGCCGCCGAGCTGAAGAACGCGCACCACACACCCGCCCGCGTCGTCGATGGCTCCTTCGAGAGTCATTGGCTCATCCTCGATTTCACCGACGTGGTGGTGCACGTCTTCACCGACGAAAAACGCGGTTTCTACTCGCTGGAAGACCTCTGGAATGACGCCCCACGCATTCCTTTCCCAGCCACCGATCCCGCGCCCTAACCGCCGCCCACCATGCGCCGCCTCCGTCTCCGTTGGGCTCGGTTGCGGGAGCGCTTGCGGAATTGGCGGCAGGATGCCCCCTTCCGGCGTTGGACGCTGCGCCTCATCACTCGGCTCCAGGCCGCGCCTCCTGTCGCACTGTTTGGCATCCCTCTCGATCGGCAGGAAATCGGCAACTTGGGCGAAGACCTTGCCGCGCGTTGGCTGCGCACCCGCCGTCGCCGCGTCCTCTATCGCAATTACCGTGGCCAACATCGGGGCGAAGTCGATCTCGTCTGTCGCCACGACCATCGCTTGGTTTTCGTCGAGGTCAAAACACGCACCAGCACCGCCTTCGGTCGCCCGGCGGATGCCGTCAATCGGGAGAAACAACGGCTGATCCTTCGCGGCGCACAGGACTGGCTACGCCGACTCGGGCATCCGCCGATACCGATCCGCTTCGACATCGTCGAGGTCCTGCTCATCTGCGGCCACCCCGCCACCTTCAACGTCATTGAAGACGCCTTTCAGCTGCCCGACAGCTCCCTCGAAGGTCGCACCCGCTGGATTTGATCCGGTGCTCATTCTTTCTCGGTCAAGGCTCGCAAAAACCACGCCCCCATCTCGACGTAAATCGGCTGCGGCGTCACCAGCACATTGCCATGCGTGCCCGCCTCCACCCGCACCCAGCCCTTTTCCTCAGCCCCACTCGCCTGCCACAGCGCCCTCCCCGTCTCCAGCGGGATGAGCGGATCGTCCACCCCATGAATCACCAGAGTCGGGCAGCGCACCTCGCGGATCCGATCCACCGGACGCACCTGCGCTAGCGGCACCCCGGTGCGTTTTTCAAAAACCGCTGCCACCCGCCTCCGCATCCATCCGCCCATCGGCGCACCCAACCATCGCTCCACCTGCCGCCCCACCACCGGCTCCAGGGCATCAAAACTGGCCACCACCTCCAGAGCCCGCCACACGCCGGGGTCCTGAGCCGCAGCATGGACCGCCACCGATCCTCCCATCGAAATCCCCCACAGCCCCGCCCGATCCCCCTTCAGCCCAAATTTCGCCACGGCCTCTACCAGCACCCGCTGCGGCAGACCCGCCTCCAGCACCCCGTAGCTGGCCACCGCAGTGGGATGCTCGCCGTGCCCTGGTAGATCCGGCAGTACGCAAACGAACCCCAACGCCGCAAACCGTGCCGCCACGGGCAGATTGTCCTCCTTCCGTCCCCGCCGCCCGTGCAGCAGCACGAGCACGCCGCCATTCTCTTCCCCCACCGGTCTCAAAAGAGCTGCCACCCCATCCTGACGCGCTCGGATTTGCTCTCGGATCACCCGCCCGCGTTCCCCCAGTCTGCCCGTGGCATCGGGACGACACAGCAGACACGGCGTACCATCCTGCGCCGTCCACGCCTCCACCTGCAATCCATGCGCAGCGGGATCCGCGAGAATCTCGCGATGATAATCCTGCATCCCGCGCCTCGGCGGACTCACCACACTCTCGCCCGCCCAGCGAGCCACGCCCTCCCCCAGTCCTGCCACCACCAAAACCGAACCGATCCCCCAAACCCAACGCCGCCGCCATCGCCCAGCCCGGCGGCACTCGTTCGATTCACACATCATCCCGCACGGAACGCATCCCGCTTTTCCTTCCTTACGACTTTCCCTTTCCTCCAGCCCCCCAAGACAGCGCCCGCAACATCTTCCTCCCCAGCTTCGTTCACCCACCGCTCATGAAGTCCTGGATCCTCGCCCTCTGCCTCACCCTCACCACGGCCCACGCCGCCCCACCGCCCAACCTCATCTTCATTCTCTCGGATGACACCGGCATGGGCGACCTCGGATGTTACGGTCAAAAATTGATCCAGACTCCGAACCTCGATCGCATGGCCGCCGAGGGCACTCGCTACTTGCAGGCCTACGCGGGCACCAGCGTCTGCGCTCCCTCCCGCTCCTCGTTGATGACCGGTCTGCACATGGGCCACTGCCCCATCCGCGCCAATCGCGAGTTGAAACCCGAGGGCCAAATGCCGATGCCCGAAGAGACCGTCACCATCGCCCAAATCCTCAAACAACAAGGTTACGCCACCGCCTGCATGGGCAAGTGGGGGATGGGCATGTTTGGCAGCAGCGGCAGCCCCTTCAACAAAGGCTTTGATCGTTTCTTCGGCTACAACTGCCAGCGCCACGCCCACAGCTACTTTCCCACCTACCTCTGGGACAATGACCAGCGACTCCAGCTCGAGGGCAACGACGGCAAGTCCGTCGGCAAAACCTACGCGCAAAACCTCATTCAGGAGCAGGTCCTAGAGTGGATCACCGGCCACAAGGAACAGCCGTTTTTCCTCTTCTACGCCCTGACCTTGCCCCACGGCAATTTTGAAATCGATGACCTCGGCATCTACGCGGACAAACCCTGGACCAAACTGCAAAAAACCTACGCCGCCATGGTCACCCGCATGGATCACGACGTCGGTCAGTTGCTCGATACCCTGCGCCAGCTCGGACTGGCCGATCACACTCTCGTCATGTTCGCGGGCGACAACGGCTCCTCCTTTGATCCAAAGTCCGAGATCGGACGTCACTTCGACCAAACCATGGGCGGTCAACTGCGCGGGTTCAAACGCGGCATGTACGAAGGTGCCCTGCGCCAGGCCGCGCTCGCCTGGTGGCCCGGCACCGTGCCCGCCCAGCGCGTCACCGCCGAACCCTGGGCCTTCTGGGATTTCCTGCCCACAGTCGCCGAACTGACGGGAGCCGCGCTGCCCGCTGAAGTTCACACCGACGGTCACTCACTGGTTCCATTTCTGAAAGGCGGACCCGCACCGAAGCGAGACTATTTCTACTGGGAGCTCCATGAAGGCGCTAGTATTCAGGCGGTTCGATTCGACAACTGGAAAGCCGTCCGCAACGGCCCGAGTGCCAAAGTTGAACTTTACGACCTGTCGCATGATCAGGGAGAGACCACCGACGTCGCCAGCCAACACCCCGACCTGATCGCCAAAGCAACCGAACTGCTGACAACCGCCCGCACGGAAGATCCAAACTGGCCCCTGCGTGATAAGAAACCAGCGAAGAAGAAATAAGGCGCATTCCGGGATCCAGAGAATCACCTTCGCGGCGAGCGGCAGGGCGTCAGCCCT
>JAGRPD010000603.1 GCA_020439875.1 Verrucomicrobiales bacterium | reverse complement strand
TTCAGCGATCACATGGTCCTCCAGCGCGGCCAAGAAAATCGCGTCTGGGGCTGGGACAAGCCCGGCACCGAAGTCACCGTCACCTTCGCCGGAGCCACCTCCAAAGCCAAGGCCGACGCCAACGGTCGCTGGGAGGCCCGTCTCCCCGCCATGAAAGAAAGCGCCGAAAGCCGCACCCTCAGCGTCCAAGGCTCCTCCAAAAAAGATCTGACCGACGTCCTCGTCGGCGAAGTTTGGGTCTGCTCCGGCCAATCCAACATGGGCTTCACCGTCTCGAGCTGTTGGGATGCCGACCTCGAAATCGCCACCGCCAACTATCCCAACCTCCGCCTCATCTCCGTGCCCAACGTCGGCAGTCAAAAGCCGCTGGATGACTTCACCGGAGCCTGGGAGCGCTGCTCGCCCAAGTCCGTCGGCTCCTTCAGTGCCGTCGGATACTTCTTTGGCCTCACCATCCAAAAGATGATCAACGTCCCCGTCGGCCTCATCGACAATGCCTGGGGTGGATCCTCCGCCGAAGCCTGGGTGCGCCGTGACCTGCTGGAAAAAGATCCGCGCTTCGCCACCCTGATGGCCGACTGGAAAAATCGCGAAGCCACCTTCGACATGGAGGCCGCCAAAGCCGCCCACGCCAAAGCCATGGCCGACTGGAAAAAGCAAGCCGATGCCGCCAAAGCCGCGAATCAATTCCCCCCCAAACCCCCACGCGCCCCGCAAGATATCCTCAAAGGCCAACATCGTCCCGGCAACCTCTACGGCGGCTGCCTGCACCCCATCCTCGGCTACGGCATCCGCGGCGTGGTTTGGTATCAAGGCGAGTCCAACTCCGGACGCGCCTACGAGTACCGCACCCTCTTCCCCCTCATGATCCAGCACTGGCGGGACGAGTGGAAACAGGGAGACTTTCCCTTCTACTGGGTGCAGCTGGCCGATTACCTGAATGAAACCCCTGAGCCCGGCGACAGCGCCTGGGCCGAGCTGCGGGAGGCTCAAACCCTGTCTCAAAAAGCCCTACCCCACACCGGTCAGGCCGTCATCATCGACCTCGGCGAAGCCAGCGACATCCATCCCAAAAACAAACGTGATGTCGGCGAGCGCCTCGCTCGCTGGGCACTCGCCAAGGACTATGGCATGAAGACCATGCCCTACCACAGCCCCGAACTCAAAGACGCCCAATTCGCCAACGGTCGCGCCACCGTCACCCTCACCGACGTCGGAACCGGTCTGCGCACCGTCGATGCCAATGAGGTGCAAGGATTCGCCATCTGTGGCAAAGACCGCAAGTGGCACAACGCCCAGGCCCGCCTGCTACCTGGTCAACCCATCCATCAAGTGCAGGTGTGGAGCCCCGACGTGAAAGAACCCGTCGCCGTGCGCTACGCCTGGGCCAACAATCCCGTGTGCAACCTCTACACCACCGAGGGCCTGCCCGTCACACCCTTCCGCTCGGATGACTTCCCCATGGTCACCCAGCCCGCGACCGCCACCAAGTAAGGCGGCCGCTCAAAGCTCCAATTCCATCTGGCTCACCGGCGCAAAACTTCGCCGGTGAGCTGGACATGGACCCAAACGCCGCAGCGCCGCCAGATGCTGCGCCGTTCCATAACCCTTGTGCGCCTCAAATCCGTAACCCGGATAACGCTCCGCCAGCTGCATCATCAAGCGATCCCGCGTCACCTTGGCAATGATGGAGGCCGCCGCGATGGAGCAGCTCAAGCCATCCCCTTTGACCAAAGAACGGCTCGGCCAGGGCAGACCCGGCACTGGATTGCCATCGATCAGCAACGCTAGGCCCTCCCTTGCCAACCCCTCCGCCGCACGCCGCATGCCGAGGTGCGTGGCGCGCAGAATGTTGACTCGATCGATCTCCTCTGGCTCCACCAAAACGCAGTGCCACGCCACCCGCGCGTCTGACGTCAGCGCCTCGAAGAGCTTTTCCCGCCGAGCCGCCGAGAGCTTCTTGGAATCATCCAGCCCATCTGGTTCATAGCCCTGGGGCAAGATCACCGCAGCCACCGCCACCGGCCCCGCCAGAGGTCCCCGCCCCGCCTCATCGACACCCGCCACCCAGGCGTGACCCTCGGCGTAAAGCTTCGACTCGTAACTCAGATCAGGCATCGGCAGACAGGTCAGGGAGCCGGACGTTCCGTCACGATTGGTGGCGGGCGCTTTTTCACCGCGATGAAGACGGGCGAAATCTGCGGTTTCAATTCCGGCGATTTGAACGGCAGCTGCGTGTTGTAGGCTTTGAAATCCCACGGCCCATCCTCTGTGCGAATGCTGTATTGCAACGCCTTGCCACCGTCCAACAACGTCGCGTGCTGCACATTCAGGTACTGCGCCAACAGAGACACTTCCGACACCGTCATCACCCCGCCATCTCCCGACGCGATGAACACCACCGTGCCATCGCGGCGCACCCCCGCCAGCGAGCGGTACGTGATTTCCTTGCCATTAAAAAAACGCTCCGGCGTCGCATTCACGTAGGGGAAGACCACGTGGTTTTTCATCACCGCTGGATACACCTGACTGCCCTCCATGATGCGCCCCGGCACCTCGTCGATCAGCGACTTCGGGCCAAACCACGGCTTCTCGTTCTTCACAAAAAACGCCCCGCTCCAGTCCAGCTTTTCCGCATGCACCAAGCGCCCTTGATGCCACACCCAGCCCATCGGTTTCCCGGAAGGATACTGAAAATTCGCCGTCACACAAAACCACAGATTCTCGCTATCCAGCCGCTCCCGCGCCGTCGTTCGCTCAAAATCGGGCCGGAAACTGGTGCTAAACACAAACTCCTCCGGCTTGATCTCAATCACATTCACCTCCGCACCAAACAGCTTCTGCGCCCATTGCCCGAGCCGCCGAGCTGGCCGCCGCACCCGCAGACTGCGCCACACCAGCCCCGGCTCCCGGTAGCGCTCTCGCAGCGCCCCATTCAGATCCAGCCGAGCCTTCCCCTGCAGCGGCACCCACGCATCATCCCCCATCCTCACCTCCAGCGGAGCGCTGCTCGACCTCACGGACCACAGCACCGCATTGCTGCTAACGTTGAAATAATATTCCACCACCAAATACGCCACCATGCCCGCAAACAGCAGGCTAATGAGGGCAATTTTCAGAATGGAAACCAGGCGGCGGCGCATGCAAACAGATGCCCTCACCCTGGCCAGAGAACCCCTTCCCCGCAACCCCCTTCCTCCCTCCAGAGATCTCTCGCAGCGTTCCTCCGTTCATCTCCCGCAGCGAACCATCCATTCGCAATCCTTCATCGACAGCTCCCGAACCACGGGCATGTTGCAGATTCATGCTTCCGGTCTCTGAACAACTCCAAATCCTGACGCGCGGCGTCGTCACTTTGCACAGCGAGAAAGAACTCGCGGAAAAACTGGCCCGCGGTCAGCCTCTGCGCGTGAAAATGGGCGTGGACCCCACCTCCCCGGACATTCACCTCGGCCACGCCGTCGGCCTGCGCAAACTCGCCCAGTTTCAGGAACTCGGGCATCACATCGTCCTCATCATTGGCGATTTCACCGCCATGATCGGCGACCCCAGCGGCCGCTCCACCACTCGCCCTCCTCTGACCCACGATCAGGTCATGGAGAACGCCAAAACCTACACGGAACAAGCCTTCCGCGTGCTGGATCGTTCCCGCACCGAGGTCGTTTACAATGGTGACTGGTTTGCAGACATGCCTTTCACCGAGGTCATCCGCCTCAACGCACGCGTCACCCTCCAGCAGATGTTGCAACGCGAGGATTTCAAAACCCGCGTCGCCGACGGCACCGAGGTCCGCCTGCACGAAATCCAGTACCCCATCATGCAGGGCTGGGACTCCGTGCTGGTCCGAGCCGATGTCGAAATCGGTGGCAGCGATCAGCTCTTCAACATCCTCGTGGGACGGGATCTGCAAAAAGCCGAGGGCCAAGAGCCTCAGGTATGCCTGACCTTGCCCCTGCTGGAGGGGCTCGATGGCGTGAAAAAGATGAGCAAGTCCCTCAACAACTACGTCGGAGTCACTGACGCTCCCAGGGACATGTTTGGCAAGTTGATGAGCATTCCGGATGAACTCATGCCGAAGTACTACCTTCTGGTCCTGGGGGAAGAAATGCCAACGGGACTGCACCCCATGGAAGCCAAAAAGACCCTCGCTGCGCGCTGCGTGACTCAGTATCACGATGCCGACGCCGCGACCGATTGCCTGACGGATTGGGATTTGCGCTTCTCCAAACGCGACCTCGCCTCCGCCGATCTGCCGGAACTCGACCTCCCGGAGCAGCGAGATCTCATCTCCGTGGCAGCCCATGCCTATCGTGTCGCCTTTGGTCTCACCAAATCCAACGGCGATATCCGCCGCCTGATTCAGGGCGGCAGCATCCAACTCGACGGGGAAAAAATCAGCGATCCCAAAGCGCAACCCGCCTGGGCCGCCGGCCAGGTTTTGAAACTCGACAAAAAACACTCCGTCCGCCTGCGCTGAAAGCGGTGGACAAGGCCCCTCCCCCTGCAATGCTGAGGTTCAAGCAGTCCGCAACGGACTTCTCCCAACCGTTTCCCCCCATCCAACCATGTTCCGTTTTTCCTTTCGTGTCATCCTCGCTAGCATCGGCCTGACCCTGCTGTCTTCCTGCGCTGGCATTTCCTACTTTGGCGTGGGGGCCGCACCTCGTCCCGCACCTGGCACACGGGTGAATTGGCCCGGCGTAGCCTTCACGGAAGTGCGTGGTTTTTGCTACGACTACACGGCGGCAGACCACTCGGAATTCCTCAAAGATGGCGTCATGCACCCCGGTGTGATGGATGCCAACGGCGTGCGCCTCACTCCCGCTCAGGTTTCCCAATTGATGGACGCGATCACCATCTCTCAGGACAAACAGTCCCGCACCCCGTGCTACAAGCCTCACCACGCCTTCGTGTTTTACAACGCTCAAGGTCAAACCGTCGCCATGTTCGAAATGTGCTTCGGCTGCAATCAGTTTGAATCCATGCCCGGTGGAGTTCCTGAGTACATCAACTACAACGCCCTTTACCAGCTCTGCGCCGACCTCGGATTACCCCTGGGCGAAGGCAACGACTTTTACACCGCTGCCTGCCGCCGCCACTAAAGCGGCGCATCAGCCCTGCCTCAGCAGCGCCTCCGCCACGCGCATGCCGTCCGCAGCGGCTGAAATAATGCCGCCCGCGTAACCTGCCCCCTCTCCCGCTGGGAAAAACCCCGGAACACTGAGGCACTCCAGCGTGGTCGCATCCCTCGGGATCCGGAGCGGGGCCGAGCTGCGCGTTTCCACCCCCGTGAGCACCGCATCATCGAGAGCAAAACCTGGCAGCTTGCGATCGATGACGGGCACCGATTGACGCAAGGTCTCCACGACGTGCTCCGGCAGCAGCTCATGCACCCCTCCCCATACCACTCCAGGCTGATAGGATGGCAACACCTGGCCCGGCCCCGTTGAAGCCACACCCGCCAAAAAATCCTCCAGCCGCTGGGCGGGAGCGCGATAGTCTCCACCCCCAGCCACATAGGCCGCCCGCTCGAGCTGACGTTGAAAACGCACACCGGCCAGAGGGTCGTCCCCCTCTCGGCTTCGATAGTCCTCCGGCCTCACATCCACCATGAAGCCCGAGTTCGCATTGGCCTCCGCGCGGGCGTAGCTGCTCATGCCATTGGTCACCACTCCTCCCTCTTCAGAAGCAGCAGCCACGACGAGCCCTCCCGGACACATGCAGAAGCTGTAGGCCACCCGCCCGCTGCCGCAATGCGCCACAAATTTGTAAGGAGCCGCTCCCAAACGCGGATTTCCCGCCCACTTTCCGTAGCGCGCCTTGTCGATCAAACTCTGTGGATGCTCGATGCGTACCCCGACCGAAAAGGGCTTGGCCTCAAGTTGCACCCCCCGCTGATGCAACATTTCAAACGTGTCTCGCGCGCTATGCCCCACGGCAAAAACCGTGCGCTCCGCTTCCAAGGTCTCGCCCGAGGCCAACACCACACCTCGCATCCGCCCGCCGTCGATCACCACATCAGCCACCCGGCTTTCAAATCGCACCTCTCCACCCAACGCCAAAATCTCCTCTCGAATGTGCCGCACCACCTTGATCAGCCGATCCGTTCCAATGTGAGGCCGCGCTTTGATTAAAATGTCTTCCGGCGCACCCGCAGCCACCAGCTCCCGCAGCAGCCATGGAATGCGATGCTCCCGATCCCGAATCTGAGTGTAGAGCTTACCATCAGAAAAGGTACCCGCACCACCTTCGCCAAACTGCACGTTGGACTCTGGATTCAATCCCCAACCACGACGCCAAAAACCCGTCACATCCCGAGCACGATCTCCCGCTGCCTTACCCCGCTCCAGCAGCACCGGCTTCCAGCCCGCACGAGCCAGCAACAAGCCACAAAAAAGCCCGCAGGGTCCCGATCCCACGATCACCACGCGACCCGACCGCGCTACCGATCCTGCAGCCACTGGCTCATAGCTTTCTTCGGGGGAAACGCGCACCTTGTCCGACTTTCCCATCCGTTTGAGCACCGTCGCCTCGTCCTTCAATCGCACCGCCACCGTGCAGCTGAATGCAACGTGACCCCGCCGCGCATCGATGGCCTTTTGCTCCAGCGTCAAATCAACCAAATCCGCTTCCCGCACCCGCAGCACCCGCAAAACCTCACGGCGCAGATCTTCATCCGAGGAATCGACGGGCAGGAGAAGCTGGCGGATCTGGAGCATAGAGAGAGGCCCACCATTCTCTGAGAACTCAATCCCCGCAAACAAAGAGCATCAATCCTTACCACGGCCCGTCCACCAATAGCGCAGCACGCTGCCGAGGCCGCTGAAACGAAATCTCGGATCAATCCAGTGCTCAATCACGTAAAACGCAAAGTAATAGGCGCGACAGAAAGCCCACACGCAAATTCCCAGCAGCGCCGCCGCACGCCAACTCCCCGCTTCCAACAAAAGCAATCCTCCCGCCATCCCTCCCATCAGCAGGAAGAGGAGAGCCTTCGCCACCATCAATCGGGAACTCTTGAGATCTCTCATACTGAAAACATCGCCCGCCCAATCACCACCGCCATCATCAAGCCCACCACATCGGCCGTTAAACCAGCGATCAACGCGTGGCGAATGCGGGTGACACCCACCGATCCAAAATAAACGGCCAGCACGTAAAAGGTCGTCTCCGTCGAGCCGAACATCACAGCCGAAGTAAACTTCAAAAACTCCGAGGCATCGGGCCGAGCCAGAATTTCCCCCATAACCCCGAGGGAGCCGGAACCACTGAGAGGCCGCATCAACGCCATCGGCAGCAGCTCAGGGGGAAATCCCAGAGCCCGGAGAGCCGGCCCCAGAGCAAACTCCAGCAACTTCAAAGCACCCGAATATCGAAAAACAGCTAAGGCAGCAAACATGGCAACCAGAAAGGGCATGATTCGAAAAAAAAAAAAAAAACCCTCCT
>JAGRPD010000602.1 GCA_020439875.1 Verrucomicrobiales bacterium | reverse complement strand
CAAAAACGCCAGCGCCATGCTCTTCACCTCCGCCAAAATCGGGCAGCTCAACACCCTGCCTCAGGGCGCTCCCGAGAAAGATCGCCGCACCCTGGCCATGGTCCGCCAAATGGACGCCGAAGGCTTCGGCGGCTGCACCAATCAATACGAATGCGAGGCCGCCTGCCCGAAAGAAGTCAGCGTCCGCTGGATCACCAAACTCAACCGCGACTACGCCGCTGCTGCCGTCCGTGAAGTCGTGGGCGCAGGCCGCCAGCAGACCACCGTCTGACGACGCCTCAGCGCGGCCCCCTGTTTAGCGCCCCGGTCGCATCTGCTGCCGAAGGCGCTGACCCGCCTCATTCACCAGATCCAGCAACCGCTCAGGGCTCATCCACTCCGCCCCCAGGGCGTGGATGGTCTCCCGCACCATGCCGTCGGCCGAGACCACCCGCATCGGATGAAGTGACGCATAGCGCGCCGCCAGACGCTCGAGGATCGTATCCGCCGTCGTCGCACGATCCGCGTAGAAAATCTGCAACCCATCCGGCTCCCGCTCCTCCGTAGTCTTGCTCTGACTGCCGTCAAACACCACCACCACCTGCTCGCCCAGCATGTCCCGGATCAAACGAAGCTGATGCATCAGCTGCTCCCGCGCCAAATGGCGTCGAGGCGCATCTCGGTGCAGCGCCCGCAGCTCCGGCCAGGCATGGATCACCGAGTGCCCATCCACCAGCAAAAATCGCAGAGACTCGGCATCGTCCATGAGGCCACTCAACCTCCAAAGAGACGCCTCAATCAACCTCAAAAATCCCACGATTCCCTCACCGGACCACCTTGCAACCCAGGGAGACACCGCTTTCGTGCAGCGTGCCCCGACTTCGCCACCTTTTTTTCACCGTCGCCCTCGCAGCGCTGACGCTCGCCTACCTCGCCTGGGGCATCTCACGCATCAGCTTCGAGGTGGATGTTACCCGCCTCCTCCCCCCCGATTTGCCCGAAGCAAAAGGTGCCCGCGCCTTTTTCCGTCATTTTCTCCGCCATGATCAAGCCCTGATCCTGCTGGAAGCTGCCGATGCAGAAACCGCTCAGCAGACCGCCACAACCCTTCAACAATCCCTCCATCAGCACCCCGAACTCGCCTCCCGCTGCGTCATCGATCAGCCCGAGACCGATCCCGATGCCCTCGCCGAACTCGCCGCCTGGGCGCTGCTGAACCAGCCGGAATCTTATCTCGACGAGCGCCGAACTGCCCTCAGCGCCGACCGCCTTTCCGACACCCTCGAAGCCTACCTCAACGACCTCGCCGACTCTCCATTCTTCGGTCAAGGCCTCGCCGGTTACGATCCCTTTGGCTGGATCACTCCCCTGATGGATCAACAACAAAACCTCGGAGCCAGCTCCGAGTTTGCCTCCGCCGACGGCTGCTTCCGCGTCATTTACGTCGATCTGACCGAAAACAAGACCGACTACCGCGACACCGCCGCACAGATCACCGCCCTGCGCCAGATTGTCCGTACCACCGTCGAGCAAATCTCACCCCACCCCCAGTGGTGGATCACCGGTGAGCCCGCCTTTTATGCGGAAATCAGCCAGACCATGGAGCAGGACATGAAGCGCTCCGGCATCACCACCCTCCTGCTCACCACCCTGCTCGTGTGGCTCGTCTTTCGCCGCATCCGCCTCCTGCCCTTGTTGGCACTGAGTCTGACTCTCGTCTTCGGCCTCACACTCTCCACCTGCGGCCTCTGGATGGGCACCCTCACCGCCCTGACCATCGGCTTCGGAGCCATCCTCATCGGCCTCTCGGCCGACTACGGCATCCTGGTATTTCAGGCCCTCCGACGCCAACCCACCTCTCCCGCCACCGCCCTGCAACAGGTCCGCCCCAGCGTCCTCTGGGCCATGAGTACCACCGCCGCCGTCTTCCTCGCCCTCATTCCCCTCGGATTTCCAGGACTCGCCGATCTCGGCAGGCTCGTCGCCGTCGGCGTCCTCATCGGAGCCGCCGTCATGCTCCTGCTTTTCCCCCGCCTCCTTCTCCGTTGGGGAGGACTCCAGCAGGAAACCGCCCCGACCCAGCCCACGCATTCAGCCGCCTCCGCCGAGCATCTCAGTCGCCGAGCTGCCCCCATCGTCCTGCTCCTCCTGCTCGGCCTGAGCGCCGGACTTTTGGTGCGTGGAATGCCCCACGCTGACGCCCGCAGCGGCAGCCTCCGCCCCGAGCACAGCGAGGCCTACGCCGGCATGGATCATTTGGAAAAACGTCTCGGCGGCTCTGATGGGGGACTCAGCCTCATCCTCACCGCAGACTCCATTGACGCCATGGACCAACGTCTGCAGCAGACCCACAACTGGCTCCAAAAACATCAGTCCGACATCATCACCTCCGGCCTTCCCATGGAAATGTGGCCGCGTCCCCAAGCCCAACAGCTCGCTCTAAAAAACACCGCCGCCAGTTGGGTCGCTCAAGCCGATCGTCTGCATCAAGCCCTCGACACCGCCGGCTTCACCGAAGAAGCATGGCAACTCAGCCAACGCATGATCGCCCACTGGGCCGACTGGCTGCAGCACGGCGTTCCCATTCTCCCCCGATCCACCACCGCCCACTGGCTGGCCGAACGCCTCGTCTCCCTCCCCCAACCTCAAGACGCCTCCCCCGAAGCCGCCACCCTCGGACGTCTCAACCTTCGAACCAGCGCCGATCCGGCTCAGCTTCAGGCTGACGCACCCGAGGGCGTGTACCTTGTCGGCGGAGGCCTCATGGAGCGCACCCTCGACCGCTACCTCCAGCGCGGATTTGCGGGCGTCTCGCTGCTTTTCAGCCTCATCACCCTCGCCATCCTCGCCCTCGCGCTGCGGGCTTGGCGGCCCCTCCTCCTCGTTTCCATCTGCATCATCCTCAGCTTCTCCGCTCTCCTCGGACTGATGAGTTGGTTAGATCTCGACTGGAATGCCTTCACCCTCCCTGCCCTCCTCCTCAGTCTCGGAACCGGGAGCGACTACTTCATTCATCTCATCCTCCGCATCCGCAGAGAAAAATCTCCAGGAGCCGCAGGTCGAGCACTTGCCGAGCTAGCCCCCGCCCTCACCGTCTGCGGTGGCAGCACCATTCTTGGATTTGGCTCCCTCCTCACCGCCGCCATCCCCGGACTCAGCAGCATGGGGCTCGTCTGTGCCGCCGCGCTCGCCCTCAATCTCCTCACCGCCCTCACCCTTCTCCCCTGGATGGCAGGCAACGGCTCCGAAAAGCGAGCAAGTTGATTTGATGAGATCATTTGCATTCACTAAATTTTCTGTGAATAGTTAACTGACTTCAGTCCCGAATTCACGGGTCTGCACAGTCAATTCAAACCTCAATCGAAGACCCAGCAACAAAGCATGAAACTCGTTCTCTCCGCCCTCGCCGTGATCGTGGTCGCTGCCAGCTTCTCCAGCTGCGCTAGCCGCCAGACTCAATCCGCTCCCCCTCCTCCCATGATCGACATGGGCACACGTTCCTACAAGTAAATCAAAGCCTGAAAGGTCACGAGGCGGAGGGGCGTTTCCCTCCGTCTTGTTGTTTCAACCTAACCCCTCCTCAATCATCAATATCATGATCCGCTACCTCACCCTCACCCTCGCCGCCGCTTCCTTGACCCTGGCCTCCTGCGCCACCGCCAAGAAAGACTGTTCCTCTTGCCCTAGCAAAGCCAAGAGTGAGTGCTGCAGCAAAGGTGACGCCTGCTGCAAAGAGAAAAAAGACTGCTCCAGCTGCAAGTCCTAAGCTCGAGTTCATCCTTTGACCTCTTCAAACCGTTCCTTCCTCCGGAGGGAGCGGTTTTTCGTTTCAATACCCCCAGCATTGCCGCTTGACAGGTCGGTCTCAGTGACCGATACACTTCCCCCCTTTTAAAGCACCTCGTCTATGGCCAACACCCGTTCCGCAGAGAAAAACATCCGCAAAACCCGCAAGCGCACCCTCGCCAATCAAACGGTGAAAGCCCGCCTGCGCACCCTGCGCAAGAAGGTGCAGACCGCCATCACCTCGGGTGACGCCAGCGCCGCTCAGAGCAGCCTTCGAGAGTTTGCTTCCGCTGCCGACAAAGCCGCCAAGGTGCACGTCATTCACAAAAACACCTCGTCACGGTACAAAAGCCTGCTGGCCAAAAAAATCGCCGCCATCGGTGCCTAATTGGCCCAACCGTTTTTTCCTCTTTTGTGCGGCTCCTGACCTCAGGAGCCGCTTTTTTTTGCGATCCCTGGCACGTTGGATCGAGCCACAAAATGACACTGCAAATTCCTCTCGTCAGCCGCATCAAGATACTGAACCAGTATGATCGGTTCGATCAGCGAGCCGCCCGAGACTCATCCCCTCTCACCGTCACGTCATTCCCCAAGCAACTCGATCACGAGATCCTCTGAGAGATTGAGTTTGGTAGCAATGGCTTCAGGGCTTTGACCGAGTTCGGACAGAGTTTTCGCAGCAACTTGCAGAACTTCACGCGCCATTGTCGCCTCCTTCCGCGCGTTCACCGCTTCCTGCTCAGCTCTCAGCACAGCTTCGGCAGTTTCCTGCTCGGCTCTCAGCACGGCTTCGGCAGCTTGTTGTTCCGCTCTCAGCACAGCATCGGCGGCTCGTTGCTCGATTTCTAGAGCCGCATCTGCCGCAAGCTTGGCTTTCTCTTCGGCTTGATGGACCTTCTTTTCAGCTTGATGGGCTTTCTCTTCGGCTTGATGAGCTTTTTCTTCGGCGAGGTTGGCTC
>JAGRPD010000675.1 GCA_020439875.1 Verrucomicrobiales bacterium | reverse complement strand
CTTCCGCACCACGGACGTGACGGGTTCCGTCACCCTGCCGGACGGCGTGGAAATGGTGATGCCCGGAGACAACGTCTCCCTCACCGTCGAACTGATCACCCCCATCGCGATGGAAAAAACCATCCGTTTCGCTATCCGTGAGGGTGGCAAGACTGTGGGTGCCGGTCGTGTGGCCGAGATCCTCGACTAATTTGCGCAAAAAAAGTTCGTTTGTCTGAAAAGCGCCGTAGGATCCGGCTCGTCTGGATCCTACGGCTGCTCTCTCTCTGCAAGCAACCATTTGCAATTGGTTCATTCGTGTTTAATATCCCGGTTCCTGCCGGAATCGCAGCATAGGTCAGTAGCTCAGTTGGTAGAGCGTCGGTCTCCAAAACCGAATGTCGGGGGTTCGAGCCCCTCCTGACCTGCCATTCCATTAGAACCCCTCTCCCTTTTCAAACGTTCATGACCCGCATCCGCAAATACTGGAGTGAAGTCTGGTTGGAACTCCGCAAGGCCACTTGGCCCTGGGATCCCAAAGAGAAAGGCTTTGCCAAGTACAAAGAGCTGATTGACTCCACCATCGTGGTCTTCATCGCCATGCTCCTGCTCGGTGCGTTTGTCTCGTTCTTCGATTTCACCTTGCGTCGGACGTTTGAATTCCTCGTCCGCTAAGGACGCCGCCCGCCCTGCGCGGGACCCTTTCCGCCTTTTTCCCGATTTTCCCCTCCATCATGGGAGCTATTCCATCCCCCAAAGACCAATGGTACGTGATTCACGTGCGCTCCGGCATGGAGCAGCGCGTGCGCGATAACATGAACCGCCGCATCCAGTCGGAGGAAATGGGAGACTTTGTGTATCAGGTGCTGGTGCCGATGGAGCGCGTCTCCGAAGTCAAAAAAGGCAAAAAAACCGAGAGCAATCGCAAGTTCTTTCCCGGTTACATCATCGCCAATCTTTACCTGCTGGACGAAAACAACCGTCTGGTGGACAAGACTTGGTACTTCGTCCGCGAAACGGACGGTGTTTTAAATTTCGCTGGCAATAAGGATCAACCCATCCCCATGCGTCCTCGTGAAGTCGAGGCCATCCTCGCCCAAGTGCGCGAGCGGGAAGACTCCGTGGTGCCAAAGATCGCCTTCAGTGTTGGAGATGCCGTGCGCGTCGCCGACGGACCCTTCGAGAGCCAAAATGGCATCGTCGAAGAAATCGACCCCGAACGCGGCATGCTGCGGGTGGCGGTCAACATCTTCGGGCGTTCCACCCCCGTGGATTTGGAATACTGGCAGGTGGAAAAAGCATAAATCAACCCCCCATCCGCAGCGGCAAGACCGGTGCGGAAACCCAACCAGATTAGGGACCCCCATCCATGGCCAAAGAAGTCGTCAAAGTCATCAAACTGCAGATCAAAGGAGGCGCTGCCAACCCAGCCCCCCCCATCGGACCCGCGCTGGGTCAGGCCGGTGTCAACATCATGGCCTTCTGCAAAGAGTTCAACGCCGCTACCTCCAGCAAAGCCGGAGAAGTCCTGCCCACGGTCATTTCCGTGTATAAGGACAAGAGCTTCACCTTCATCA
>JAGRPD010000601.1 GCA_020439875.1 Verrucomicrobiales bacterium | reverse complement strand
ATCCGAGCGGATTTCAAATTTAATTTCGCCTCATAAGAACCCCGCGCATGCCGCTGGGAGCAGCTTTTCCGAGCGAAACCTCGACCGAGCACAAAGATTCCTGCTTGAGATGGCCCGACATTGGCTATGGTCTCTCTAGAATGTCTGGAATCGAAACCGTCGAAACTCCTGTATGCCCCCGCATTGAATCCGCCACGCTGGATGACATGCCGCGGCTTGTGGAACTTTTGCTCGCCCTCTTTGAGGAGGAGCAAGATTTTGTGCCAGACCCCCGAAAGCAGGAGCACGGCGTGCGCATGATCCTCGAGCAGCCCAACCGGGGCCGCATCTTTGTCCTACGCACCGACCATCAGGTGATCGGCATGGCCAACCTCCTGTTCACCATTTCCACCGCTGAGGGCGGTTTGGTGGTGCTGCTTGAGGACGTCATCATCCACCCTCAGCATCGGGGCCAGGGCTACGGCGGACTCCTACTCAATCACGTCATTGAGTATGCGGGCAGCAAGGGGTTCAAACGCATCACGCTGCTCACGGATCGCATCAGTGCCGAGAGCCAGAGCTTTTTCCAAAAGCATGGGTTCAAATTCTCCAGCATGATCCCCATGCGTTTTGTGTACCCGCAGAATGCCTGATTTCACGGCCAGCATCGTCTCTGGGTCTGCCCTGCTCATGGGAGGGCATGGCTCCTTCCCAAATGCAGGGACGGAGGAACCCCTCGCCGGTTACCTTTTTGTTACCGTGTTCATGACAATCTTTTTTGTCATGCTGGCCTTTCTCTTCGGCTGTGGGTGGACCATCTGGCGGCGCACCACCCGTCCCCATCCGCATCATCAGCTGCTCATGGAATTGGCTGACGAAGATTCCTCCACATCCGCGCCGGAGGTGAAAACCGTCGGCTCAGGTCCCAACAGTGCGCCGGAAGCAGAGCCCTGGGAAAAGCCAGCCGACTGGTGGCGGGAGACAAAGTAAATCGCGGCTCAGAGGCTCCTTTGAGAGGCGGCGATCCGCCTTCGAAAAGCAAGGGGGTGAATGTCCCGAAAAGGTTGAAAAATCAAGGCACGCAGGACTTTGTGAAAAATTTCACAAATTCATCTTGCACCCAACTTCCCAGCAGATACATCTCCTCCTCTGGCTGCCTCTGCCAGACCATTTTTCCAATCGCTGGATGCCCATGTCTCTTGATTTTCCCATGCCTCCCTTCGTGCTCGCGGTGACGCGGCATGCCGAGTCTATTTTTGGCGAGGAAATGGGGATGTTGAGTTTCCTCACCAACTCTTCCGTCGTTGCATTGCTGGTACTCGGCATCGTGATGTTCATCGCCCGCAAGGCCACCTCGAACATGACGTTGGTGCCCAACAAATGGCAAAACGGGTTCGAGGCGCTGGTGGAGTTTCTCTATGATAAGGTGTCGGACTTGGTCGGCCCCAAAGTTGCCCCCAAAGCCTTTCCACTCCTGGCCACCCTGTTTGTCTTCATTTTGGTTTCCAATTACTTTGGTCTGCTGCCCGGTGTCGGCACCATTGGATTTGGTCACGGCAATGGATTCCTCAGTCTGGAGCATGTGGACCGCCCCCTGCTGCGTCCTGCCACGGCGGACCTCAACATGACCCTCGGTCTCGCGGCCTGCGCCATGATTCTGTGGCTCGTCATCACCATTCGGGAGGTGGGTGTGTGGGGCTTCGTGGTTCACACCTTTGGTCCCAAAGGGGGATTGAAAGGTTTCGTGGGAATGATGGTGGCTCTGGTGTTCTTGTTTGTGGGTGTGTTGGAGATCGTCTCCATTGCCATCCGCCCTGTGACACTCTCTCTTCGACTCTTCGGCAACGTCTTCGCAGGTGAGACCGTGCTCCACACCATGAGTGGCATGGGAGGCTTCATCGGCAGTGTGCTTGCCCCGTTGCCCTTTTATTTCATGGAACTGCTGGTAGGCCTGCTGCAGGCGATTGTGTTCACTATGCTCTGCGCGGTGTACATCCAGCTCTCCACGGCGCACGATGAGGAGCATGGCCACGATGAAGCGGGGCATGATGCTCATTGAAGAATTCACTTTTTAGACCCTTTGCCGTCAGGATCATGCCAAGAGTGTGACTGCCGGTGAGCCAAACAATAGCTAACATAACCTAACCAACGACAAATTCGATGATCACTGAAATCATGATGATGGGCGCTCCGGCTGCTGCTGCGGCCGAGGCTGCAAGCGGAATCACTGGCAGCATCACCACCCTCGGTGCGGCAGGCGCTGCTCTCGGCGTGGGCCTGATCGGCTCCAAAGCGGTGGAAGCCGTGGGTCGCAACCCCGGTGCTTTCGGTAACATTCTGACCATTGGCATTATCGCCATGGCGCTGGCGGAAGGTCTGGGTATTCTCTCCTTCTTCCTCGGCAAGTAAGTTCCTTGGCATCTTGAAGCGCAGGGTTCTGCGCTTCAAGATGCCTCTCTCGCCTCCTCGTTCTCTCCCGCCTCGCATTTTCCTCACCACCCTTTTAGGCAATGAATCAGCTTTCTCAGGTCGCCGACCAAATCGCCACCGACTTCGGCTTGGCGTGGCCCAAATTCATCGCGCAGGTCATCACCTTTCTCGTGGTGTATCTGGTGCTGAAAAAGTACGCCTTTGGTCCCATCCTCGCGATGCTGGAGACTCGCCGTCAGCGCATCGCCGACGGTGAAGCCAAGCTCGAGAAAATCGCCAAAGACCTCGCCGAAGCTGAAGCCAACGCCAAGGCTGTGGTGGATCAAGCCAACACCGAAGCTTCCCGCCTGGTGAAAGAAGCGGATGACAGCGCCAAAATCCTGGCTGAACGCAAGCAGCAGGACGCCATCCATGAGGCCAATCAAATCATGGCCAAAGCGCGTGAGGCCGCGCAGCTGGAGCATGAGCAACTGATGTCTCAACTGAAGCGCGAATTCGGACGCATGGTCTCCGACGCCACCGCTCGCGTCACCGGCAAGGTGCTGACGGACGACGACCAGAAGCGCATCAATCAAGAGACCACCGCGGAAGTGTCCGCGTAACGAAGCCCAGGAGCTGCACCGCATTTCGACATGAAGATCAGCAAAGAAGCCCGTCGCGCCTCCCGTCAGCTGTTTCGCCTGTGCATGGTGGATGGCAAGCTCGACGAAACACGGGTGCGTCAGGTCGTGGAAAAAGTGGGTGCCTCGAAGCCCCGCAGTTATGTCGGCATCCTGAACTCCTTTGCTCATCTGGTGCGCTCAGAAGTCGAGCGCCAACGCGCCATCGTTGAGCACGCGACGGACCTTGATGACTCCATGAAGGAGCAGCTCCGCCGCAGCCTCTCGCAAAAATACAACCGTGACCTTCAGCTGGAATTTGTGCTGAAACCCGAGCTGTTCGGTGGTGTCCGCGTCCGCGTCGGTAGCGACGTTTGGGACGGCTCCGTCAAAGCCCGTCTCGAAAACCTCCAGGCCCAACTCGCCTAACTCTTTCCTTCCCCCCCCCAATTTTTCTTTCGAACCCCAACGACCTATGAGCAACATCCTGCAGGAGATCGAATCCCAAATCGCTGGTCTGAAGACCGCCGTGACGAAGTCCAACGTCGGCGTCGTGCGCGAGATCGGTGATGGCGTGGCCAAAGTGGAAGGCTTGAGCGATGTCATGCTCAACGAGATGATTGAGTTTCCCGGCGGCCTTTACGGTCTGGCCCTGAACTTGGAAGAAACCGAAGTCGGCTGCGTGCTGCTCGGTGCTGGTGAGCACATCAAGGCGGGTGACGAAGTCAAGACCACCGGACGTCTGCTTTCCGTTCCTGTCGGCAAGAGCCTGCTGGGCCGCGTTGTCAACGCCCTCGGTCAAGCACTCGACGGCAAAGGCGAAATCAAGGGAGAAGCCGAGTATCCCGTTGAAAAAATCGCCCCCGGCATCATCACCCGGAAGTCCGTCTCCGTCCCCGTTCAGACCGGCATTCAGTCCATCGACGCCATGATCCCTATTGGTCGTGGCCAGCGTGAACTTATTATTGGTGACCGACAAACTGGAAAAA
>JAGRPD010000063.1:15873-18319 GCA_020439875.1 Verrucomicrobiales bacterium | reverse complement strand
TTTTGTTTGCGTCGAATGTAGCGCTTATAGCGAATATTTGCTTGAAAAGGCTCAGTCTGGGAGGGAAGCTGGCCGCGCGCGGCCAGCTTCCCTCCCAGACTGAGCCTTTTCAAGCAAATATTCGCTATAAGCGCTACATTCGACGCAAACAAAACACAATTGCTCAAGATTTGTCCTTCACACCCGAAACACCTTCATCACCTCATCCCCTAGATGATTGATGACTTTCACGGCGACTCTGCCTTGCTTGGGCTTCTCGAACGGGCGTGAGGTGTCGCTGTTCAGGGTGGCCCAGGCGTCGGGGTTGATTTCGGCTTTGAGGGTGGTCTTGAGGGCTTTGTAGGGGTCGTTTGCGCCGAGGAAGTAGGCGTGGCGAACGAAGAAGCTTTCCTCGTTGTAGTCCGTGTCGATGAACCAGCAGGCGATTTCATCGGGGCCATTGCTGGTCACTTCACCGGTCTGGGGTTTGAAGACATCGACTCCGTTGACCTTCATCCGCAGCTTGCCGCCCGGCTCATCGATGAGGGTGATGTCCGGTTCGCCGAAGATGACAAAGAGGTTTCCTTTGCCGGTGTTCTTGAGGTCCTCGGCCATGTGGAGATCGGCGTTCATGCGGGCCTTGAGGACGGGGATGCGGCCCAGCTTGCTGAATTCTGTGGCGTGCGCCTCGTAGTTGAAAGCGCAGGCGATGAGAACATCGAAACCGGCATCACCGGCCTCGCGTGCAGCGGCAACGAGATCGGCTCGCTGCACGGTGCCGAACTCCGGGCCGATGAAGATGGCGGCGCGCTTCGAGGTGTCGCCTTCGAGGTAACGGCCTTCGCCGCAGACCAATTCTCCCGGCCAGGGAGTGAGGGCCGTGAAGGTGATCCTGTCCTCCTTGTGCGACTGTTGCACTCCGGAAGTCCTGAGGTTCTCCAGGATCAATTGGGGGAAGGACTGCTTCGCCCCATACTCGGGTGGATCCTCCCGGAGGAGAGGATCGATTAATTCATCGTCCTCATCCACGCCGAGCACGCGGTGCGGGCTGAGGCTCTCCACGGTGAAGGGACCGGCCACACGGACCTTCTTGTTGTCGCCGTAGGGCTTGTCGTAGAGCTATTCAAACTCGGCCTTGGCGGCGATGGACGCGTCAATCTCCTGCTGCCGGGCAATGCGGGCCTCCCACCAGTCGGCATGGAGCTTCTGGGCGTGAGACAGACACTCTTGTCTGTCCTTTTCAGGCTTCTTGGGAAAAGCAGGAGCAGACAGGAGTGTCTGCTTCACGGCATCGGCCTCGCGCGGCACTTCCCACTCCTGCCAATTCGTGCCGAGGGTGGTGTTCAGCTTCTCCCGCAGCGGCTCCAGCCTCTCCTGCCACTGGTCCCAGATCACATCGATCTCGGCATTGTTGGCAATGGACTTGAGGGTGATGTGCGGCACGCGCTCATAGACGAAGCCGTGGCGGATGTTCCCCTGCACGGGCTGCGAACTCGGCGCGGTGCGGGTGACTTCGGCTTCCTTGAGCTGGCCCTCGCGGGAATCGGCCAGCAGGTAAAAGGGATAACGCGCGCCCATGATGCGGGCACGGGCCAGCGCCAGCGCCACGCGTGAGGTGTCAATCGTGATCCAGCGGCGGCCCCATTGCTCGGCGACGGTGGCGGTGGTGCCGGAACCGCAGGTCGGGTCGAGCACGAGGTCGCCGGGGTCGGTGGCCATCAACATGCAGCGTTGAATCAGCGTTGTCGGTGTCTGCACGACATAAACCTTTGGATCAGCTCGGCTTTGAATGCCTCCAATATCAGTCCAAGAATTGTTGATCGTGGTCGCGCTGAAATCATCGAGGAAGCGGACGTAGGATAGGCTGTTGCTCGTCAGCTCAACACGCGATGCGGCAAGCAATCGCTGCATTCCGAGTTCGTTAGTTTTCCATCGCACTTTGATCGAAGGCCGAATTTCTTGCCCTGCGATTTTGACTGGAAACCATGACGCCGCTCCTTCGCCTTTGTCGCGGCCAACGCTTTGGCTCGTGATGTTGTCTTGGCGATAGACTCGCGCGCCGTTTGGTAAGTCCGCTTCAAGTGCCCGTTCGGCAGGCGTGAGGCTTCGCGCTTCGAGGTTTGGAAGCCGGACGCGGCTGTATTTGTCAGCGCCATCTTCACCGAGACTCTTCGTTCCAAACAGTGGGCGAAACTTTGTGTGTTCCGTGTTCTTTGCGAACCACAGAACGTGGTCAACGACGCCAGACAAATAGACACCGGTCGATCCACCGGATGTCTTGGTCGCAATCTGAGCGACGAAGTTTTCATCCCCAAATACTTCCTCCATCACCGCCCGGACACGGTGGACATTTTCATCGCCGATCTGCACGAAGATGGAGCCAGAATCGGTAAGTAGATCGCGGGCGACGGTGAGCCGGTCGCGCAGGTAGGTGAGGTAGCTGTGGATGCCGTCGCGCCAGGTGTCG
>JAGRPD010000063.1:968-15743 GCA_020439875.1 Verrucomicrobiales bacterium | reverse complement strand
ACTGCACGCGCCCGCGCAGGCCCTCACGCTCGGCGAGGCTGGCCATGACCTGGAGAGAGTCACCGAGAATCATGCGGTTGCTCCAGTTCTGGTCGTGGGCATAGAACTCGGTCTTGTCCACGCCCTTGGGGATGCCGTTGAAGTCGGCGAAGAGGTCGGGGGTGAGTTCCCCGGCCTCGTGCTCGGCTTCCTTGGATGTCTTCAGCAGATCATCGATCAACGCCTTCGGGTGAACCTTCTCCTGAATGTAGAGCGGCGGAGCGTGGACGACGAGGTCACTCCAGTCTTGGTCATCCTTCCCACGCCACACAAGCTGGGGGTCGAGATCGGTGTTGCGCGGGTAGTGGACCTGCTTGGGGGCCTCATGCTCCCTCTGCACCACAGACTGCTGCTCGGCAGAAGGAATGTTCTTCCGCTTGGCGTCGTCGTGCTTGAGGGTCTCGACGGATTTGGGGGACTTGGAGGCTTTCTTGGGCATGGAAATTACGCTTCGGCTTGAGGCGGGGTTTCTGATTCTGGATCTGCCGGGGCAGTGCTCTCTGCCTCGTCCGCTCGGTTGGTGCGGGGCCGACTAAAGCCCGATAGGACGCCGTCCACATGCTCGTGCAGATCGTCATTCACCGATTGCCACATTGGATCGAGGATGAACTCGACACCTTCTCGGCGTGCGACCTTCGCGGCGGGGACAAAGTCGCTGTCTCCGGTGACGAGGATGATGGTATCCACCTGCTTTTTTAGAGTGAGGGTGGTGATGTCGATGCCGATTCGCATGTCCACGCCTTTCTGGCGGAGGCCAAGTCTGAGGTCATCAGGACTCAATGCGTGCCAGACATCGACAATTTTTTGAAGTTGCGCGGCATCTTCGGCCCTCATCGGATCTGGTGCTGGGCTGTCTATTGATCGATTGATGGCTGCCTCGAACAGATGCAGCCATTCACGAGTTCGTAGCAGTTTCTTGGTGATATCCGTTTTGCGAACGTGCCAGCCATCTTCCTTGGTTACTTTGCCAAGCCGAAGTGCAAATTTGCGTTTCTTGCGCAAGTGCTGGAATAGCTCCCGGCGAAATTTGGCTTCGTCGCTTTTGTCGAAGTCCACCTGTTGATTGGAAATGGGGTGATGCGCGATTCCGTCAAATGGCGATGCGTCGTAGTAGAACAGGCGGTAGACATGATCCAACCAGCGGCTTCTCTTTGGATCACCCCTCTCGCCTGTGAGTTGGCGCACATGACGTTTGCAGAGGAGATAGGCAGAGTGTGCGACGGATTCTGCCGTGTCACAGAACTGGTTTGGAACCAGTTTCGAGAGCCGTTTGAGAAAGAATCCGCCATCGATGAGAATGGCAACGCGGCGAGTTCTCACGGCTTCGCACCTCCCAACAAAAAGCCCCAGGACCTCGGTGCATGCTCAGGATCAACGAGCAGACCTACTATCAAGGGGCGGATGAAATAATAATATTTATTCATGGAAGTCGGGCAACCGGTTTTTGCAACCGGTTGCAATTTTAGCGGCTACAGAACATCTGGGGCAGTGGTGCTGAGCATGGAAGCAAAACGCTCCTCCACCTTTTCGGCGAAGTCGGCTTGGATTTCATACACGTCACAAAACTCTGCGAATGCCCAGCGGCCATGGGAACCCAAATGGTTCACCCCAGGCACCCAGTAGGTTCGTATCGTGGAGGCCTTCTCCTTGGCGGCTTCATTCCGGTAGCCTTTGATCTCGACGATCAGGTGCAGCAGGTCGTCCGGGCCATGCCCGTCATCGATCAGGAGAATGAAGTCGGGCAGGTAGCGGTGGGCTTCCCCCTGATAGTGGTAGGGCACCTCCAAGCCGAGGTTGTGATTCTTCACGTAGGCGCGGACTTGCGGGTGAGACTCGGCCACTCGGCAGAACTCGGCCTCCCAATCGCTGTCGAGAATCACCCAGTTAATGTGGGACTTGTCAGCTGATGTCTCCCATCGAAGCGTCTTCGAGGTGTTGAAGCGGACGTGTTTGGTGGAACCCGTGGGGTTGTAGGCGTCCAACAGCGCTTTCACCGGGCGGGTGCCCTGGAAACGCCGGGTAATGGCTGCGGTGATCTTGTCGCAGGCCATGTCGGCTAGAACCTTGTATTTGAGCTGGGCAGGGTAGGTCTTGCCTTTGCAGACGAGGTGGTTCTTGATCCATTCGTTGGCGATCCGTTTGAGCTGGCCGAAGAGCTGTAGCTGCGGTCCCTCGCCGGGCTCCCGCCACTTGTGCAGCACGAGGTGGGAGGTCAACTCGTAGAGTACCTGGGAAGGGCGGACATCGCCCGTGTGAACGAGATTCATGTTCACCGGTTCGCCAATAATGCCCGAGGCTTGCGTCTCGGTGGCACCCACCAACTCGGGAGTAAGCACCAGCGTTGAGTCGTCGTTGAACTCCGCCTCCAGCCTCTCGTCGGGGAGTTCGACACGGTAGCCGGTCACGCGTGGGAAGCGAATCTCCAAGGAGTCCCGCTCGGGGCGCATCGCTTTGACCTGAATCGTCTCCTTTGGCTTCTGCGGTTTTGTCGCGACAGCTTGGGCAGTGAAGTCAAAGGGGATGCCGAAGACATCCGCATACTCGACAGCAAATTTTCCGGCATCCTCGCCGTCTTCCTGGATCTCGTAATTGAGGCGGCGCAAGGCACGCCCGAGCACCTGCTCGCAGAGGAGTTGAGTTCCGAAAGCGCGGGCACCAAGAACGTGGGTGACGTTGTTGGCATCCCAGCCTTCCGTGAGCATGGCCACGGAGACGACGCAGCGAATGCCCCCACCGAGCCGACCGGCCTTGCCCACGGTGTTCATCACCTCTCGAAGGAGTTCTTGATCCGAAAGGTTCGCGCCAGCTTGGGAGTCCCCCGTCCGCTCCACCAGTTCGCGGCGGAACCGCTCGATTTCATCCGAAGCATAGACTCTGAATTTGTCGTCCAGTGCATCGCCGGCCTCCAACTGCTGGCTGTCGATCAGGAGCGTGCGAGGGGTGGGGTAGGGATCGCCATGTTCGTTGAAGTTGCTGAACAGTGGCAGGCGTGCGCCCTGGAGCTGGGTGCTGCCGTCTTCGTTGGTTTGTTGCCAGCCAGAAATGTAGTCAAAGACGAGCTTGGAAGATGCGGTGTTGTTGCAGACCACGATGAAGCAGGGGGGAACGCTGGTCCCGGCCTGTTCCCACAGCTCGTAAGTTTTGACGTAGTGCCCATACAACGCTTCCAGCGCGGTCATGAGTGGGACCGGCAGAGACAAAGGGTCGAGCGCGGCGTTCTTGCTGCGGCCGGATTTGGGCATCTTCTTGCCAATGTGTTTCCACAGGTTGCGGAACATCGGCTGCTCGGCATTGGGGATGTTGTCCGCAATGGGCACGCGTGGCAGCTTCACGATGCCGCTTTCGATGGCGTCCATGAGAGAGAAATCGCTCATGGTCCAGGTGAAGAGCGTGCCCTCCCGGTAGCCCGATCCTGCCAGGAAGAAGGGCGTGGCCGACAGATCGATCACCCGCGTCAGGCCGAGTTTTCGCTTCACGATCTCCAAACCGGAGATCCAGACACGGGCGGCTTCGTTCTCGCTCTTGGCGCGCTCTTTGGCCTCCTTCAGTTCGGTGCCGGTGAGCGGGTTGCCCTTGTCATCGATGTAGTCGTCATCGGAGGCGGGCTTCTCGCGGTAGCAGTGGTGGGCTTCGTCATTGATAACGAGCACATTCTTGATCCCCATCAGGTCGGGCATGACCCGCTGGATCATCTGACCCTCGGTCTCGGTGGTCTGGATCTCATCCCCGGTGCGGCCTTTGAGAAGCTGTTTTCCCCCTTTGGAGATAGCGATTCTCTCGCGAAGCTTGAAGGCGTGGTAGTTGGTGATGACGATCTTGGCGCGTTGCAAATCATCGAGAAGGTCCGTCGGAACGAGTTCGCGGGTTGAGTAGTAGTTGTCAGGGTGGTTGGGCTCCAAGACACGGAGGCGGTCTTTGATCGTCAGACCAGGAGCCACGATCAGGAAGCCACGGGTGAACTGCTTGCTGCCGGGGCGGCGTACGGCATTGATCGTCTGCCACGCGATGAGCATGGCCATGACCGTGGTTTTTCCCGCGCCGGTGGCGAGTTTGAGGGCAAGCCGATCTAGGGCGGGATTGGCAGCGTGTGAGGCGCTCTCCAGATAGGAGAGGATCTTTTTCCCGGATGAACTTGTGGTGCGACCTCCGAAAGCCAGATGGCCGTCTCGGCGGCTTCGATCTGACAGAAAAACGGGCGCTGATTGCTGAAGTTGTGATGCCTCCAGTGCTGGAGCAGGCGGGCCGTTTCGGGTGTGACCTGCCATTGATGGGGATGCAACCCGCGCCAGCGGTCCACGTAACCCCGAACCTCGTTGATGATGGAGGTGGTATCGTAGTTTTGCTGGTCCGGCGAGTCGTCCTGATCGTCTTCGAGATTCAATTCCGCTTGGGAGGAGCTGGCCTTGCGCTTCTTGGCTTTCGGAATGGGGGTGATGAACTCGGCACGGCGTCGAGATTCGACGATGTTTTGCGTCGGCTGCCCTGATTTGTCCAATTCCCAATGTCTTTTGGGGTGCTCGTAGGGCGAGTTGAGGATCGGGTGATCGAAGAAGGGGTTGGACATCGAGGTTCAGGGCAAAAAGCGACAATCGGCGTCTATGATCCGCGTCTAGATCAACTATGTAGTAGAAGGAAGGCAAGAGAGGCAACTCAAATTCCCAGACTCAAACTCTCGTAGAGCGAGCGGCCATTAACATGAGAATCGCCAGCGCGCCGCCTGATGCTGGTGACCCATTCACCACCACTGAATCTGAAACCGCCTATCCGCGGCAAGAACACTGGGTTGCAGGCCGGGGAAACTGCATCATACTAGCGGCCTTCCAACCCCGTCCCCGTAGTTCAATGGATAGAACGAGGGTTTCCTAAACTCTAAATACAGGTTCGATTCCTGTCGGGGATACCAGGCTGGGATTTGATGCGCGGGAGGGGAGGAGGAACTCCTGGTTTGTCCCTTTTTTTGAGGGAGCCGGGGAGATGCCGACGCAAAGGAAGGGAGCTGTTGCGCAAAATTGGAGTGGCATTACTGGATTCCATTAGTGGGTGGATGAGGGATCCCACGGCGAGTGAAACCGTAGTGGACGCGAATAGGCAGGGCAGTGGGGTGAACTATGGTGATCTCACAAGCGGCGGTTCCCGTCGCAATCACCTCAACCCTAACGCGCTGATGAATTCTCCTGACTGTTCCAAATCGAATCCGGCCTGCCCGATGACTCGCAAACGCTTTGTTGAGAACCTGGCCGAGAGCCCTCTTTTCCAACACTACCAGCAAGCGTTCCATACGTTGACGGGTTTGCCGCTCTGCCTGGAGGCGGTGGCTGACAAGAAGTCCTCGGAAGAGGTGGTGACGCAGCGCGGTGTGGCTGGCGTGGTGCAGTCTCTGGTGCCGGTGAAGGTGGGCAAGGGCGTGCTCGCCGCCTTGCGCACCGGTGGGGTGCGGCTTCAGCCGGCTACGGCAGAACACTTTGCTCCGGTGGCGAAGGCGCTGCTGGACAGCGATCACTCGGCGGCGGAGATCCACGCGGCACGGGTGCATTTTGAAAATGTGCCGGTGATGGAGCCGGAACGCTACGAGGCGGCGCTGGCGATCCTGCGTTCCTTTGCCTTGCAGCTGGGCGAAAATGCGCATCGCCTGCTGTTTGCCCATGTGACCCATGAGCCGGAGCCGGTGCGGAAGGCGAAGAGCTACATTCAGGAGCATTTGGTGGAGCCGATGAGCCTGGAGGATGTGGCGAGCGCGGTGAATGTGAGTCCGTTCCATTTTTGCAAGCTGTTCAAGCGGGCGACGGGCCTGACGTTCACGGAGTTTGTCAATCACGCCCGGGTGGAAAAAGCGAAGCGCCTGCTGCTGCGGCCCGACACGCGGATCACGGAGGTGGCCTATGACGTGGGCTTTCAGAGCCTGTCCCATTTCAATCGGAGCTTCCGCAAGATTGCCGATGAATCACCGAGCGAGTTCCGCAGTCGGATGAAGTCTGCGGAGGCTCATCTGTCGGTGGCTTGACGGTTTTTCAAACGGGGCCTTCGCCCTGAACCCTTTGTCCTTCCCCGGAGGATGGACGATCCCCCCGGAGTTTCCCACCTTGCGCGTTGAGTGGGAGGCTCCGGGGCTTTTTGTATCTGCGGAAATGGGCGCTCCAGGGAGGCTGCCCTGCTTCAATGACGCGGCGGGGTACTGACGAGGCTGCGGGCGGACTTGTCGGAGAGCAGGTTGTGGGCTTGGACTTCGACGAGGTTTTGCTTGCCGAGGAATTCGAGCAGGATGCGGACGCGTTCCTCGCCGCTGTGCAGGCTGAGGACGATGCCTCGGAAGCCGCGCATGGGCCCTTCGGTGACTTCCACGGCGTCTCCAGGTTGGAGAGGGGCGGAGATTTCCCGGATTTCTTGCCCTTCCATCTCCTCCTGAATGGTGGCGATGACTTCATCAGGGACGTGGGCGAGCTGCCCACCGAAATCGACGACGTTGAGGACGTTCTGAGAATGGCGAACGGCGCGGATGGAATCGACCGGGGTGAAGCGGGCGAAAAAGTAGCTGGGGAAGAGGGCTTCGACGAACCAGATTTTGCCGCGTTTGGTGGCGCGTTGAAAACGGATGCGGGGGCAGTAGGTCTCGATGCCGAGATGGCTCTTCATCATGCCCGCAGCGGTGTGTTCGGCCTTGGTGCGGGTGTGCACGACGTACCATCCTTCAACATCGGGAAACGTGGGGGCGGAGAGGGGATCTGGCACGAGGTACCGGTGGGTCGGGAGGGTGCGGCTTGCAACCGCATTTCCCTGTCGATGGCCGGAAAAGACAAAAGCCGCAGCGGGGCTGCGGCTTCGGTGAAGGAAAGCGAGATGGGGTGCTGTCCGACGCGGGGCGCGGATCAGTTTTTCTTGGCCTGAGCCTGCGGGGGCACGCGGAAGAGCTTGCCACTGTAGGGGCACTTCACTTCCATGCCGGTGGGCAGGCCGGTCACATCCACCAGCTGGTGTTTGGCGGCGTAGGGGCTGTTGACAAAGCCGGGGCGACCCGCGATCGGCGTGCCGAAGGGCAGATCACTGGCGACTTCCACCTTAGGCTGAGGCGCTGGAGCGGGACTGGGCTTCGGCTTGTTGTTGGCTGGAGTGTTGCTGGCGACGGCGGTCGGCTTGGGCTGAGGTTTGTTGGCAGCAGCGGGGGAAGGTGTGGGCTTCGTCGGCGCGGGGGTGGGGTTGACCTTGGGAGCGCTCGCCACGGCGGGGGCGGGCGGCTGCACGGCAGCGGCGGGGACGAGGAAGGGACGCTGGGTGTAGGGGCAGACGACTTTGGAGCCGGGAGTCATGCCGCGCACATCCACCAGACGAGCCGGGGTGGTGTAGGGGGAGTTGACGTAACCGGGGAGGGTCGCGACGGCGGTAGCGGTCGGCAGATTGGCCGGAGGTGCGCTGGGCGCAGGTGTGGGCCGATTGGTGGCGACGGTGGACGTGGCGGCCGGGCTGGTCTTGGCTGGCGTGGTGGCGGGAGTGCGTGGGGCCGGGGTCTGCGAGGCGAGCATGCGCTGGCTGCTCTGCTGAGAGGCTGCAGGCTGAGGGGTGGTTTGGGGCTTGTCAGCGTCGTGGCTGTGCTTGGAGCCATTCCGGATCTCATTATAGACGTAAGGCAGGAGGCCTTTGCTCTGAATTTGCTGCCAAGCCTCTTGAGGCGGGAGGGAGCAGGAGGAGAGCGTAACGCCTGCGAGGAGGGCGGGAGCGAGGAGGGCGAGGCGGGAAGTCTGCATGGCGGAAAGATGTTTTTTAAGTCAGCAGGGAGGAAGTATATGAATTTTTGAAGGAAGTGCAAGAATAAGTGCAACAATGAGGAAAATTTAATGATTTTAAAGGATTTAAATAATCACCATAATTTCTTGAGGGCTGTAACGGGGTGTGCGAGGAGGGGGCCATGGATATCAAGGTGATCACCGTGGGCAAACCGACGCTGTCGTGGGCGAGGTCGGCGGTGGAGGATTATTTGGGCAGGCTGCGCAAAACGGCACGGGTGGAGTGGCTGCCGTTGAGGGGTCGGCAAGCGACGGATGCAGGGATGCTGGAGGCGAGTGAGGGATGCCTGCGGGTGGTGCTGGATGAGCGGGGACAGGCCTGGCGCAGCGTCGAGTTGGCGCGATGGCTGGAGGCGCGGGAGCTGGCGGCGGTACGGCGGGTGGCCTTCCTGATCGGTGGAGCGGAGGGCCATGGCGAGGTGGTGCGATCGGCGGCGGAGGTTTGTTGGTCGCTGTCTCCGCTGACGTTGCAGCACGAGGTGGCGCTGGTGGTGATGCTGGAGCAGCTGTATCGCGCGGGGACGATCCGACGCGGCGAACCGTATCATCGAGAGGGATGAGGCGATGCAAAGATGCGACGCAAACTTTAAAGGTTTCGCCTTGTTGAGAACTGCGGAGGAGAGTATGAGTTTCCGGGTCCTCTCCCTCCGATTTTTTTGAAACATCCGCCATGCCCCCCAGCGTGCTCAATCGCGTGATCGAACCTGACCCAGCTCATGCTGAGGGCGGTGGGGCATGGAGTGGCAGAGAGGCGATGGTGGATCTGCTGACGGTAGCGGTGGAAAGTGCGCCGGTGGCGATGGCGCTGTTTGATCGGCAGATGCGGTATTTGCTGGCGAATCCGCAATGGGTGCGGGAATTTCGCCTGGAGGGAGCGGGCTCGCTGGAGGGGCGCAGTCAGTATGAGGTGTTCCCCAAGCTACACCCTGGCTGGCGGCAGGTGTATGAGCGGGCACTGCAAGGCTACGTGGTGCGCAGTGAGCACGATGTGTTGGCTTCGAGTTCGGGGCAGCCGGTGCTGTGCCGCTGGGAGGTGCGTCCATGGCGCAAAAAGGCGGATGCTTCAGTGGGCGGCGTGATGGTGGTGTGTGAGCGTTTTTTACCGACGGATGAAGGCGTGCTGTCCAAGGCGGACGCTCCGCCTCGGCACGAGGAGCGACTGGAGGGCGCGGCGATCAGCGCGGCGGCCGCAGGAAAGATGGCGCTGGCTGGAGTGGATGTGCCGGTGTTTGAGCTGGATGACGAGGGACGGGTGCTGCAGGCCAATGCGCGGGCGATGAATCTGGCTCTGTGTCGCGGGCTGCGCGAGGGGGTGACGCGGGTGTGGGAGGTGCTGGCGTCCGAAGCGGGACGCGCGGCGCAGCGGCAGCAGCTGCTGGAGGCGATGGCGGCTTATCCGGCGGCGGGTCCGCGGGTGCTGAATCTGGCGGGGGATGAATTGGCGCGGCTCAATGGAGCGGCGGAGGGTCTGCCAGCGCGCTGGCTGCTGGCGGCGGAGGAAGGTGAGGGCCGCTGGATGCTGCTGGGGCTGTCCGGTTTGTCCCCCTTCGAACCGGTGTCGAAGGTGGCGATCCGCCTGAAGCCCGAGGTGCCGGTGAAGGGTGTGGCGGATGCTCCAGCGCTGGCGGCAGCGCGGGAGGAGACGGAGCGTCTGCGGCGCGAGCTGAATGTGGCGCAGGAGACGGTGGCCCAGCTGCGGCGGGAGCTGCGCACGCGGCAGGAGGTGGAGCAAACGCTGGTGCAGCGGGATAAGGCGCGGGTGGATGCGATGGATCGCCTGCCGGTGGGACTGCTCATCGTCAATGGGGCGGGGGCTCCGGTGTTTCAAAATGCGCACCTGCGGCAACTGGCCGGGGGCGAGGTGCAGCGCGGTGAACGCGTGGAGGATTGGCTGGCGCGCTGCGCGACCTCTCCGGAGGCGGCGGAGGAGCTGCGCGTGATCTGGCGAGAGGACGTCTGGCGGCGCCAGCTGACGCGGCGCGTCACGGTGGCGGGCCGGGATGGCCTGATGCGGGAGGTGGAATTGCAACCGGCCTCGCTGGCGGATGGCGGTCTGCTGGTGCAGGTGCTGGATGTGACGGAGTGGAGTCGGCTGGATGAGCAGCTCAGCAGCCTGGAGGGCAAATTCCGCGCGGCGGTGATGGGAAATCCGCTGCCGGTGATCCTGACCGACCGGATGGCGGGCATTTTTGAGGTCAATCCGGCAGCTTCGAGCTGGCTGGGCCTGTCGCGGGCCGAGCTGCGGCGCATGCCGTTGGACGACCTGCTGACGGAGGACTCCCGAGCGCTGCGGCGGGAGGCGGCGCATCGCCTGAAGACGGCGGGGGGACCGCAGAGAGTGGAGCTAGAAATGGCCCAGGCCGGTTCTCGCAGAGTGACGCTGGTGCCGATCCAGCAGGGCGGCCGCGCGGCCCAGGGCGTGCTGTATTTTTTCCAAGAAGCGGAGCAGCTCGCCACGCAGCAGCCCGCGCCGACTCAGCTCGCGCCGGTGGAGCCATCCGCCGCGCCACCGGTGCTCGCCGCCACCGCCGCTGCCCCAGCGGATGAGCCGCCACCGCCGCAGCGCCTGCTGCGCCGTCTGGTGGAGATGGCTCCGAACGGCCGGGTGCGGGAGTGGACGCCGGATGCGGAGCAAGTGTTTGGATACGCCGCTGCCGATGTGGGCTCCCAACCGCTCTACCTGCTGTTCCAGCCGACGGATGCGGCGGCGTTTTATCAGCGGGTGCGGGAGGCGGTGGATGGCCCGGCCCAGGTGTGGAAATTTCACGACGCCCACGGTGGTCTGAGTGAGGTGGAACTGCAGCTGCGCCACGCCGAAGGCGGTGGCGTCGAGGTGCTGGAGTCTCGCCCTGCGGAGGAACCCACGCCCGTCCTCGCGCCGTCACCTGCTGCCGCTGCGCCGGAGCAGCCCGAGCCACCGGCTCAAAAAGGCCTGCCACTGGTGCCGCGACCCGAGTGGGCCATGGGGGATCTCAATCGCGAGCGCTTGCTGCTGACCGAAATCCACCACCGCGTGCGCAATCAGCTGCAAATCCTCGGCAGCGTGCTGAATTGCCAAGCCAATCGGGTGGAAGACGCCACGGCTCGCGGAGCCTTGATCTCCAGCCAAAATCGGCTGCGTTGCATCGCGGCGCTGCATCGCCATTTGGAAATGGCGCTGGGTAGCTCCGCAGTGAATTGGGAGCAATTCGTCGGTGGCATGGCGGAAGATCTGCGCGGAAGCCTGGGGGTCTCAGCCGATCAGGTGGCAGTGGAGCTGGACCTGCCGGGCGCGCGTCTGCTGCCGCCGGAGTGGCTGATGCCGGTCACGCTGATGATTCACGAAGCGCTCACCAACAGCTTCCAGCATGCCTTTCCCCAAGGGCGAAAAGGCCGCGTGCGGATCACGCTGCAAAGCGGTGAAGGGCAGAGCGTGCTGCGGGTGGAAGACGACGGTGTGGGCTTCGATGCGGAGTCGCAGCTGGCTCGACCTGCGGGTTTGGGTCTCAAATTGATGGGCGTGTTTGCCGATCAAATGCGCGCCGATTTGCGCATCGGCAGCGACCCAGCCGCCGGAAGTTTCATAGAAATGAAATTCTCTATAGCCTTCATATGATTTGATGGTTATAGTGAGTTTTGTATTCGATGAAACAAGTGGAGAGCATCCGCATTCTAGTCCTAGAGCCCGATGGCACCGAACTCGGTGGCACAGCGGATGCGGCGCGCCAATTGGGCTACGAAGTGGTGGCCACCTGCCAGTCCGGTGAGGAGGCGCTGGAGCATTTTGAAGATCTGGCCGCCGACCTCGTGCTCTCCGAGGTGCGTCTGGCAGGCCAGCTGGATGGCATCGATACCGCGCTGAAGCTGCTGCAACGCCGTCCCGTCGCCATCGTGTATGTGACGGACTGCGCAGACCTCGCCACCGTAGCGCGGGCGCGCGAGACTCAGCCGCACGGCTATCTTTTGAAGCCCTACACGCTGGACGAGCTGCGGCTGTGCATCGAGATGGCGGCCACGCGCTACCTGGAGGAAGAGGAGCGGCGGCGGCGGGAGCAGAGCTACTTTGAGGCGTTTCAAAGCCTGTCGGACGGCGTCATCGCCTGCGATCTGGCCGGGGTCGTGGTCTTCATGAACACAGCGGCGGAGCGCATCACCGGCTGGAAGCCGCAAGATGCTGGCGGGCGCTCATTGAATGAGGTGTTCCGCATTTTCCACGGCAGCGGAGAGCGGGCCGAGGCCCAGGTGGCCGATCTCGGCGGTCAGACCGCAGAACGCACCGTGTGGCTGACCACGCGCGATGGCGAACGCGTCGCCATCCAGGATCGAACCGCAGCGATGCGGGACCAGCGCAACAGTCTCACTGGCATGATCATTCTCTTCCGCCGCCTGCCGGTGGCGGATCTGGCCCGGCCCGAGCTGCCGGATGCACCAGCTGACGCGGCGGCGGAAGGCAGTCCCACCGCCGACGAAGAACTCACCACGCCCGAACCACCCACCGAGGCCGAGCCCAAAAAGCACACTCCAGCGCCGCTGGTGGATGTGGTGGAAAGCATCTCGGATCCCCTGATGGCCATCGATGGTCGCTGGCGCATGGTGTTTGCCAACGGCAGCGCCAGTCGGTTGTTTGATCGACCGACAGAGAAACTGTTGGGCGTCGATTTTTGGAGCCTGCTGCCGCCCGCCGTGAGAGAGGCACACTTCGAGGCCCTCGCCCGGGGCATGCTGCGGGGAGAGGCCGTGACGCAGGAGGTCTATTGGGAGGCACGCCAGAGCTGGTTGGAGCTGCGGGGTTATCCCTTTGCCGAGGGCCTGCTGCTGCTGGTGAAAGACGTCACCGCCCAGCGGGAGGAGGCGGAGCGCCGCAGCCGCATGGATCGTCTGGAGTCCCTGGGACTGCTCGCACGGGGATTCGCTCATGATTTCAACAACCTGCTCACCGTCCTGCTCGGCAATCTCTCGCTGGCTGAGATGCGACTGCGCGGCAAGAGCAGCATGCCGGAACTGGCCACCGCCAAACAAGCCACGCTGCAAGCCCAAAGCCTAGTGCAGCAGCTGCTCACCTTTGCCCGCGGGGGCGCGCCCATCAAACGCCCGACCCGCCTCGAAGACCTGGTGGATCTCTTTTTCCAGCATCACACCGCCGTGCCGGGCATTCACTACGAGCGCGAGGTGGAGCCCCACCTGCCCGAGGTGGCGCTGGACCCCGCCCAGATCCGCCGCCTGCTGAGCAATCTCATCCGCAACGCCGAACAGGCCCAACCCGATGGCGGCCACATCACCGTGCGCTGCTACGCCCCCGACCTCGCGGAGCTTTTCCCTGGAGAGCGTGAGGAAGAAGGAGACGCCCGCGCCCACGGCCTGGTGCTGGAGGTGCGGGATCAGGGAGAGGGCATCCCCGCCGAGAGCCTGTCCCACATTTTCGAGCCCTACTTCAGCACCCGGAAGGAATCCAACGCCACCGGTCTCGGCCTCACCGTCTGCGAATCCATCGCCAAAGCCCACGGCGGCAGCATCTCCGTGCGCTCCGAGGCTGGACGCGGCACCACGGTGCGCTTCTATCTCCCCATCGACGCCGACAGCGAGGAGGCCGACCCCCTCGGCCTCACCACCCACACCGAAGCCGCCCCCACCACCATGCCGCGCATTTTGGTGTTGGAAGACGACCCGCTCGTCAGCAGCCTCATCACCCGCCACCTCACCGCTCAGGGCTACGAAGTCACCGCCACGCCCGAGGGCAGCGAGACCGTCCGCGCCTACCAGGAGGCAATGAATGAGAGCCGCATCTACGACCTCGTCATCCTCGATCTCTCCGTGCCCAACGGCATGGGCGGCGTCCGCACCATGGAAAAGCTGCGCGGGCTCGATCCCGACGTCGTCGCCATCGTCTCCAGTGGCTACTCCGATGACCCCGTGATGGCCAAACCCGCCGCCTACGGCTTCACCGCCGTCCTGCCGAAGCCCTACGAACCCGCCGACCTGCTGCGGCTGGTGCAAAGCGTGTTGACCTCCAAAGGCATGCGCAGCGCCTGAATCCCAAACCGCTTCGTCGCAGCATCCGCCGCAAAAGCGGCCCGCCCCGCATCGACGTCGAATCATGCCCTTGCGACCGCCTCCCCCGTAGTGAGAGCGACCCGCCCTCAATCACCCGCATTGCAAGGCCAGCCGTTCCCGCCGCGTTTCCACCGCTCATGAAATCTCTGCTCGCCGTCGCCACCCTCCTCCTCAGCGCGCCCCTCGCAGCACGGGCTGACCTCACCCTGCCGCATTTCTTCAGCGACCACATGGTCCTCCAGCGCGAAGGCACCGCCGCCATCTGGGGCCGCGCCGAACCCAACGCCAAAGTCAGCCTCCGCTTCAAAGGCCAAACCGCCAGCGCCACCGCCGATAGCCAGGGCCACTGGCGCACCCGCCTCCCCACCGGAGCCGCCGACGCCCAAGGCGCAGATTTGCTCATCACCTCCGGCACCGACAAGCTCACCCTGCACGACGTCCTCGTCGGCGAGGTCTGGTTTGCCTCCGGCCAATCCAACATGTACTTCACCATGGATCGCGTACCCGCCTACGCCGACCTCATCGCCAAGACCGACCTGCCCGGCCTACGCATGTTCAATGCCCCCCTCGTCACCGCCGTCGAACCGCAGGACGACATCGAGGGCGAGTGGACCCTCGCCTCCCCGAAAACCGTGCCCGGCTACTCCGCCGTCGCCTTTTTCTTCGCCCGCAAACTGCACCTCGACCTCGGCATCCCCGTCGGCGTTATCAAATCCGCCTGGGGCGGCAAACCCGTCGAAACCTTCACCAGCCGCCAGGCCCTCAACACCCTGCCCGGCACCAAAACCCTCGTCGATCAAGCCGCCGCCGATGACGCCAGCTACGATCCCCAAAAAGCCCAGGCCGCCTACGAAACCCGGCTCGATCAATGGGAAGCCGCCGCCGCCGAGTGGCGTAAAAAACCCGCCGCCGAGCGCGGTCGCCTCGCCAA
>JAGRPD010000063.1:0-850 GCA_020439875.1 Verrucomicrobiales bacterium | reverse complement strand
GAAGGCAACGCCAAAGCCGGTGCCGTGCCCTATGATCAGACCCTGCCCCTCATGATTCGCGATTGGCGCCGCCGCTGGGGGCACGAGCTTTCCTTCTACTTCGTTCAGCTTGCCAACTTCCGCACCCCCAGCACCGAGCCCGGCAACTCCGATCCCTGGCCGCTGCTGCAGGATCGCATGCGCCTCATCCTCGACACCACGCCCAAGACCGGCATGGCCATCATCAACGACATCGGCGAAGCCAGCGACATCCATCCGAAAAACAAACTCGACGTGGGCGAACGCCTCGCCCGCTGGGCGCTCGCCGCCGATTACGGCCAGGACGTCGTCATGTCCGGACCTCTCTTCAAATCCAGCACCCCTGCCGACGCAGCTCTGCGCGTCACCTTTGACCACGTCGGCACCGGCCTCAAGGTGCGAGACGGCACCAGCCTGCAGCGCTTCGAGATCGCCGGACCCGATCGCCAATGGCACTGGGCCGAAGCCAAGATCGACGGCAAAGACAGCGTACTCGTCAGCAGCCCCGAGGTGAAAAAACCCGTCGCCGTCCGCTACGCCTGGGCCTCCAATCCCGAGGGAGCCAACCTCGTCAACAGCGACGGCCTACCCGCCTCCATCTTCCGCACCGACGACTGGGATGACGTCCAGCAATTTGAAGTCGCCGCCCAGCAAGCCACCGCCGCCGCCGCCGAGCGCTTGAAACTCGGAGCCACCATCCGCGCCCTCAACGCCAAGCGCCAAAAGCTCGACCGCAAAAGCCCCGAGCATCAAAAACTCACCACCGAACTGCAAAACCTCATGAAGCAGTTCAAAGCCACCGCCCCCGCAGGGAAGTGAGGCAAGGATAATC
>JAGRPD010000062.1:4778-5201 GCA_020439875.1 Verrucomicrobiales bacterium | reverse complement strand
GGTTCCTCCAGGGTTTTGAGAAAGGCGTTTTGGGCCTGGGCATTCATGCGTTCGGCATCGACGATGACGCCGAGCTTGAAGCCGGAGGGGCCGGTGGTCATGTGGATCTCTTTTTCCAGATCTCGCATCTGCTCCACAGTGATGCGGCGGGACTTGCTGCTGGGGCGGACAATGCGGGCCTCATGCTGCTGCCAGGCGTCCAAGTGGGGGTGGGAGCTGCCGGTGGCCACTCCGAGTAGGCGGGAGGCAAAGGGCTCCAACCCGGCCTCTTTGGGCCCGGAGATGAGGTAGGCGTGACCGAGGCGTCCGAGGGACTCGGCTTTGCGGAGGAGGTCGAGGGCGTGGTCGGAACTAAAGGGCATGAGAGTGATCCTCCACCAGGGTCCAGATGCGGGCGTGAAGCGTTTCGGGATCGAGCGTGGC
>JAGRPD010000062.1:1120-4662 GCA_020439875.1 Verrucomicrobiales bacterium | reverse complement strand
TGGTGCGCAGCGGTGGCATCCATGTCGAGCAGGAAGGTCAGATCCGGCAGGGTGCCACCGACGGCGAAGGCGTTGATGGCGGCGACGGCATCGAGCGGCAGACCGCGGGCGTGGCCTTGATAGACGGTGGTGGAGTCCAAAAAGCGATCCAGGAGCACGGTGGTGCCCGCGCGGAGCAGGGGCAGGATGCGCTCGCGCACGAGCTGGGCGCGGCTGGCGGCAAAAAGCAGCAGCTCAGCCTCAGGATTTAGATTTTCCAGCTCGTCGTCATGCTGCAAGAGGTGGCGGATTTTTTCTCCCAGGCGGGTGCCGCCGGGCTCGCGCAGGAGTTCCACTGGGCGACCGCTGGCCTCCAAACGGGCACGCAGCAGGGCGAGCTGGGTGGACTTGCCACAGCCCTCGGTGCCTTCAAAAGAGATGAGCATTCCGCGTGATGCCTGCATGATGAACCTCCGACTTAGCGAATGGGGCCGGGTTGTCGAACCTTTTGTTTTGACAGGCGCGGCGGGCGGGGTGCAGGGTGCGCGCCCATGAATGCTCTGCCTGTGTCCCAGCGTCCCTTCGCGGCGCGCGAATCCAAAAATGCGATCGAGGAAGGCGCGGCCTTTGCGCCCAAGTTCGGTGCCGATGGCCTGATCCCGGCGATGGCGGTGGATGCGGACTCTGGCGCACCGCTGATGCTGGCCTACATGAATGAGGAATCTCTGCGCCAGACGCTGGAGGCGGGGCAGGCGGTCTATTGGAGCCGCAGCCGCAATGAAATCTGGCACAAAGGTCTGACCAGTGGCGAGTTTCAGGATGTGGAGGAAATTTTGACCGACTGCGATCAAGACGCGCTGGTGCTGCGGGTGCGTCAGCGCGGCGGCGGCTGCTGCCACACCAAGCGGGCCACCTGTTTTTATCGGCGGGTGGTGGTGGATGAGGCAGCGGAAAGTCCCACGGTACAGCTGGCTCCGTCGTCCCTGGTGGAGTAATCGCTCGTCCCCATCATTCGAGATCGCCGGGGACGAGGATTGGGCTCCCCTGCGTTACTCGCCCTGGAGGATTTTGGCGGCTTCCTCGGCGCTGATGTCGCGCACGAAGAGATTGCGCCAGCGGATTTCACCGCCGTGAGTTTGCAGCATGATGGGGCCTTTGCTGGGCAGCGGCTGCTCGCGGTCCCAGTAGTTTTCCATTACGGCACCATCGACGACGAGTTGCTGATTGAGCCAGACCCAGGTCTTGGCTCCGACTTGCCGGATGCGGAATTGGTTCCACTCGCCAAAGGGTTTGTCGGCGACGACGAGAGGATCGCGACCTGGGGTGTTGGGGGTGTTGTTGAAAAGGCCGCCGGATCCGAGGTGAGGTTTGCGATCAGGACGTTTGGGATCGAACTCCTGGGTCTTGTCCCAGATTTGCACCTGGGGCGTGCCACGCAGGTAGATGCCGCTGTCGGCCTTGGCCACGGTTTTGTATTCGATGAGGAATTCGATGTCGCCCAGGTCTTCATCGGTCGTGGCGTAGGGACCGGTGCCATCATTGACCAGCTCGCCATTTTCCACCCGCCAATGTTGGGAGAATTCCTCGCGCTGCTGTTTCAGGCTGGCCTCCTTTTTTTCGCCCGTCAGCTTGGCTCCGAGATGGGGATTGAGGCCATGCCATCCGGTGAGGTCTTTGCCATTAAAAATGGCGCGAAATCCCTCCGGCGGCGTGGGTTCATTGGCGGGGGCGGAGATTCCGTGGGCGAGAAAAGCGGCGAGGATGAGGTGGCGGGGTGACATGCATCAAGGTACGCCGGGGGTGGGGGGAATCTTGAGGGGGATTTTGAGGCGGGCGGTGAAAGGGCGAAAAGTGGTCATTTCTGGCGCTTGCGCGCGATGCAGGCTGGTGTTGAATGGGGGCCTTTATGAACGCCCTCGTCCTGACTGGTCCCTCGGAGTTTCAATATGACACACAGTTCCCTGAGCCCCAGGCTGGGCCGGGGGAGGTGCTGGTGCAGGTGCGCGCCTGTGGCATCTGCGGCAGCGACATTCACGGCATGGATGGTCGCAGCGGACGTCGGCAGATGCCGATCGTGATGGGGCATGAGGCGGCGGGAGAGATCCTGGCGGTGGGTGAAGGCGTGGAGGATTGGGCACCGGGGCAGCGAGTGACTTTTGACTCCACGGAGTACTGTGGGGAGTGCGAGGAATGCCAGCAGGGCTACGTGAACCTCTGCTCCAATCGCAAGGTGCTGGGCGTGTCACCGGGGACCTACCGGCGGCATGGCTGTTTCGCGGAAAAAATCGCGCTGCCGACGCGGATCCTGTACCCGATTCCAGATGAGTTGTCTTATGAGAAGGCGGCCTTTGCGGAGCCGGTCTCCATCGCGTTGCACGCGGTGAATCTGGCGGATGGACTGGAGCTGGGAGATGCCTTTGTGGCGGAAGATGAGGCGGAGGAATCGAGCTGCTGTGAAGAGGCGGAGTGCCAGGGATGTGAGGAGGGAGGCGAGGAGTTCACCGGCGGGACGGCCGTGGTGGTGGGCGCGGGATTGATCGGACTGCTGGTGGTGCAGGCACTGAAGGCGCGCGGTTGGGAGCGGGTGATCGCGGTGGACCTCGATGAGCGGCGGTTGGAGCTGGCCAAGCAACTCGGTGCGGAAGCCGCATTCAACGCCAAGCAAGAAGGGCTGGTGGAGCAGCTGCGAGAGCTGTGCGGTGGTGATGGTGCCGACGCCAGTTTTGAAGTCGTTGGCGCGGGAGCTCCTCTGGATTTGGCGATCCGCTGCGTGCGCAAAGGTGGCACCGTGGTGCTGGTGGGGAATTTGCAGCCTAACACGCCGTTCCCGCTGCAAGAGGTGGTGACACGTCAACTAACGCTGCGAGGCTCCTGCTCCTGCGCCGGGGAGTATCCCGAGGCCATCCGCCGGATCAGCGATGGCAGCATCCAGGTGGAGCCACTGCTCAGCGCGGTGGCCCCGCTGGCAGAGGGGGCTGGCTGGTTTGAGCGCCTGTACCGCAACGATGAGGGGCTGATGAAAGTGGTCTTGGTGCCGTGAGGCAACCGGATCGTTTGCTGCTTGACGGCCTTCGATGAGCTGAGCGAAGATAGCCATCCTATGAGCGACGCTTTTTCCACCCCGAAACTTCCCGGCACCGGTATCCTCGAACCGCTGGGAGATGAAGACCGCGATATCCTGAGTGGCTACGGTGAATTTTTGCCGGTCAATCCCGATCAGCATCTCATCGAGCAGGGGATGTCTCAAAGCGCGCTGTTCTATGTGATCTCGGGCAAGTTGCACGCCACGGTGACGATGAATGGCCGCACGGTGCTGGTGGGCACGATCGAGAAAGGAGAAACGATCGGAGAGATCAATCTGCTGGATCCCTCAAAGGCGAGCGCGACCGTGACGGCGGTGGAGTTTTCTCAGGTTTGGAAAATCGATACCGCGAGTTTGGAGCAGTACATCAATGAGTACCCCAAACCAGCGGCTTGGCTTCTGATCGGGATCGGCAAAACGATCGCCCACCGTCTGCGCAATCAGAACGAGAAAATCGTCAGCCTGCGGGCGATGTAAGCGG
>JAGRPD010000062.1:0-1006 GCA_020439875.1 Verrucomicrobiales bacterium | reverse complement strand
GGCATTTCATCCGTAAGCCGCCCTGGCTTTGTCGCGCCAAGCGACGCGCGGGATTTGACGTGGCGGAATCCCTGGGCATGGTAATGGCTTGCCCATGCTGGAGTTCCCCTGTCCGACCTGGCTGGCTGCGGCCGAGCTATTTTTCGCCCTCGTGATTGGTCACGCGTTGGCGGATTTTCCATTGCAAGGCGAGTTCTTAGCGATCTGCAAGAACCGGCGCTTTTTGGTGCGATTGAAGGATCCCAACCGCCCGCCGGAGTTGTGGCCCTACTGCATGGGTGCGCACTGTTTGATCCATGCCGGGGCGGTGTGGATCGTTACGGGCTCGGTGGTGCTGGGGGTGGTGGAGCTGGTGCTGCATTGGACCTTGGATGTTTTGAAATGCAGTGGCCTGACCCATTTTGGCTGGGATCAAATCGCTCACGTGCTCTGCAAAGCGGCCTACGTGGCGGTCGGCCTCTGGCTTGGCATGCAAGCGGCATGAGGCGATGGGTGCGTGGGGTGGCGAAAACTTTGAGCATGTCCAGCTGATGGAACGAACGGTGGTGCTGAATGTCGTGGGCTTGACCTCCCGCTTGATCGGGGGCGATACGCCAGCGATTCGCGATTTCGTGGAGCGCCATGCCTCCGCTCGGATCGAGCCGGTGCTACCGGCGGTGACCTGCACGGCTCAGGCCACATATTTGACCGGAAAAATGCCGCGAGATCACGGCATCGTGGGCAACGGATGGTATGACCGTGAGTACGATGAGCATCGGTTTTGGAAGCAGTCGAACCGTCTGGTGCGGGCTCCGAAGCTCTGGGAAATGCTGCGGGCGGAGGATTCGGAGTTCACCTGCGCCAAGTTGTTTTGGTGGTACAACATGTACTCGACGGCGGACATCGCGGTGACACCGCGACCGCTTTATCCCGCAGATGGCAGCAAGCATTTCGACATTCACACCCAGCCGATGGGCTTGCGGGAGCGCCTCAAAAAAGCGCTGGGTCCGTTTCCTTTTCGCCATTT
>JAGRPD010000600.1 GCA_020439875.1 Verrucomicrobiales bacterium | reverse complement strand
GGCCCCAATGGCTGCGGCAAATCCAACGTGGTGGATGCCATCCGCTGGGTGCTGGGAGAGACCTCGGCCAAGGCTCTGCGCGGAGATGAGATGGCGGATGTGATTTTCAGCGGCACCGACAAACGGAAACCGGTGGGCATGGCGGAGGTGGTGCTGACGATGACGGATTGTGAAGAGGCGCTGGGGGTGGATTACAACGAGGTGGCGATCGGGCGACGCGTTTTTCGCGACGGACGCTCGGAGTATCGCCTCAACGGCAACGTGTGCCGTTTGAAGGACATTCATGAGCTGTTTGCGGGCACGGGGATTGGACGCGCGGCCTATTCGATCATGGCGCAGGGCCAGATCGACATGTTGCTGAGTTCGAAGCCGGAAGATCGGCGTTCGGTGTTTGAAGAGGCGGCAGGCATCACCAAGTTCAAGAGCCAAAAGCGGGAGGCGCTGCGCAAGCTGGACTACACGGATGCGAACCTGCTGCGGGTGCAGGACATCATTGCGGAGGTGAAGCGGCAGATGGGCTCACTGCAACGTCAGGCGGCCAAGGCACGGCGTTATCAGAGCCTGCTGGAGGATGTGCGCACGCTGGACACGCATCTGGCGCATCGGCATTACACGGAGTATTCCGGGGAGAAGCAGGAGGCGGAAAATCACATCCGCGCCCTGACCACGCAGGTGGAGGAGGTGCAGCGCACGCTGAGCGTGGCGGAGGCAGAGACCGCGCAAACGCGGGAGGTGTATCACGCGGTGGAGGCGGCCATCAGCCAGGTGCGGGGGCAGGCGCAGGAGCTGCGTTCTCAAATGCAGAGCGCTGAAGGGCGGATCGGTTTCAACAAGGAGCGCGCGGAGGAGCTGGAGGGGCGCATTTTGCAAAACCAAGAGCAGCTCAGTCAGGGGCGGCAACGCATCGATGAGCAGCGTCGGGAGATGGCCAGTGCCGATGAGCAACTGGTGGGAATGCAGGATACCATCGTCACCCGCCGCGCTGCCGTGGACGATCACTTGGGCCTGCATCAGGCCATCCTGCCGGATCGTTCACGGTTGGAGGAGCAGCGCCGCGCTTCGCGGGAAAGCATCCGCCAGCTGGAAACGCGAATCACTTCCGCAGAGGCGCGGGCTCAGAGTCTGACGCAGCAGATCAGTTCCGATCGGCAGCGGCTGGAGGCACTGGAGCATGATCGGCAGCAGGCCGCGCAGGCTCGTGAGACCAGCCAGGTGGAGCACGATGGCTTGCAGCGGCAGTTGGAGGAGCTGGAGGCCAGCCGCAGCGAACTCGAGGAGCGGCTCAAAAATGCCTCGCATCTGATCGAAGAAAAACGCCGCCAGCGAGATGCCACGGCGGAGGAGCTGCATGAACTCGAACGCGCTGTGGCGCAGAAGCGCTCCCGCGTGGAGGTGCTGGATCAGCTGCTGCAAAAAGGCGAGGGATTGGCCGCAGGCACGCAGCAGGTGCTGAAGGGTCTCGACAAACCGGAAGTCTATTCCGCCGGTGTGCGCGGGCTGTTGGCCTCCGCGATCGAGGTGGAGCCGGAATTCATCCCTGCCATTGAGGCGGCGTTGCAGGATCACCTGCAGGCCGTCCTGCTGACGGAGTCTGAGCTGGCGGCGCAGGTCATTGATGCGCTGTTTGAACGTCGGCTCGGCAAGGCGTCCCTGGTGGCGCGGGATTTGTCTCAGCTGCGTCCGGTGCCTGATCGGCAACTGCTGCCAGAGGGTGGCCTTGCCTGGGCGGTGGACAAGGTGCGCGCCAAACCGGAAGCGCAGTCCGTGATGGATCACCTGCTGGGCAACGTGCTGGTGGTGGAGGATTTGAATACGGCACTGCGGGTGAAACGCCAGTTGCCAGATCTCACCCTGGTGACGCGGCGTGGGGATCTGATCTCGGCAGATGGTTTGATCCATGGGGGCACGAGCCAGGAGGAAGGAGCCTCCACCCTGCGCCGAGAGGCGGAGGTGCGCGAGCTGCGGGTCACGCTGCAAGGTTTGGAGCAACGCAAAGCGGAGAAGGAAAACCTGCTGGCCGATCTGCGCAGCATGTTGGAAGAGGCGCAGCGTGAGGAAAGCTCCATCCGCGAGCAAAGCCAGCGGGTGAGGGAAGGCTTTTCCCAACTGCAAGGCAAGGTCTCCGTGATCCAGCGCGCGCTGCAACAGGCCGTGGCCAAACTCGAAAGCGTGGAGTGGGATTGCGGCCAGATCCGCCAGCGGGTGGAGGGCGCGGAAGCGCAGATCTCCGAGCAGCGCGAGACCGCGCGCCAGGCGCAGGAGGAGCTGGAGAGTGCCCGCGTGCGGGAGGGTGAGCTGGAGTTGGAGATGGAGGCCTTCATGCGCCGTGAGCTGGAGTCCAGCGAGCGACTCAACGAGCTGCGAACGGCGTTGGCGCTAGAGCAGAGCGCACTGCAGGCTCTGGAGCGTCAAAAAGCGCCGATGGCCAGCCGTCTCCACGAGTTGGAGGCCAGCCTAGAGCGTCTGGATGCCGAGATCGTTGCTTGGAAGGAGCGCATCGAAAGCAGCAGCCGGGAGAATGCCAAACTCGCCGAGCAGGTGGCGGAGCAACGCGGCGGAGCGGAACATCTGGAAGGGCTGCTGCAGGAAAAAATGGAGCAACGCGCCGAGGCTTTTGAGAAAGTCTCCGCGCTCGAAAAGCAAGTGGTGGCCTTGCGCCAGCAGCACAATGGACTGACCGAATCTCGCAACCGCGCTGAGGTGCAGCTCACTCGCGTGGACCTGCGGTTGGAAAACCTCATCAATCAGGTGCAGGAGCGTTACAGCTTCTCCATCGCTGCTTTCGAGCCGGACTACCACGTCTTGATGATGACCATTGCCGATCAGAAAAAGGCGCGGTCTCGTCAGGAGAAACGCCAGGCTACCATCGAGTCCAAAGGCAATGAGGAGACGACGGGCGAAGAATCGCCTGCGGAGGAAGGCGTGGTCGCTTCGGACCGCGAACCCACCTCTGATGAAGCAGCGGAAAGCGGACCGAGATCCATTTCTGAAATCAGCGCAGATCTCATGCCCGCAGAGGCGGATGAGGTGGCGGATCTCCTCGAACTTCCCGGTGAGGAAGGCCAGCCAGATTGGGATTTCGTCAACGAAGTGGTGCTCGAGATGCGCCAGAAGCTGGAGGGCATCGGCCCCGTGAACTTGGATGCCATTCAGGAATTTGAGGAACTCGAGGAGCGCTACAATTTCCTCGAAACTCAGCATGGCGATTTGGTGAAGTCCAAGGACGAGCTGCTGCAAGTCATCGCCAAAATCAACGAGACGACGAAGACCATGTTCTCGGAGACCTTTGCCGAGGTGCGTCAGCATTTTCAGGACAACTTCAAAGAACTCTTCGGGCCCCAGGCCAAGGCGGATCTGTTGCTCGTCGATGAAAGTGATCCGCTGGAGTCCGGCATCGAGATCATCGCCAAACCTCCTGGCAAGAAGTTGCAAACCATCTCGCTGCTATCTGGTGGAGAGCGGTCGATGACAGCCGTGGCGCTGTTGTTCTCCATTTACATGGTGAAGCCCAGTCCCTTCTGCGTGCTGGATGAGTTGGACGCGCCGCTGGATGAATCCAACATCTCCCGCTTTCTCAAGATGCTGGACAAGTTCATCGAGAACAGCCAGTTCATCATCGTCACCCACAACAAACGTACGATGAACCGCGCGGACGTGATCTACGGCGTGACGATGCAGGAGTTTGGCATCAGCAAACCGGTCGGGGTTCGCATCACCAACGAGTCCGACCTGACGACGCCGGAGAATCTGAACGAGATGAAGACCGCCAAACGCAGCCGACAGTTGCGGCATCGCGACGAGCCGGAGGCGGAGGCTGAGGCTGAGGGCGAAGTCGAACCTGAGAAAGCGGAACTGGAAGCCTAGTTCCGCTCTTGGTGACGCGCCTGCGAGGTCATTGAGAAGTCGAAGACACACGCCGCAGAGCCCGCTTTGTAGCCGGGTCCAGTGGGCCCGGAGCGTTTGAGGAGGTCGAAGAGACGCCAGAGACCCGGTGGTACGTCGTGGCGACTGCGTGGCCTCAATGAGTTTTGGAAAAAATTCATCTGGGAAGTGGGTGCGGAATCGTCGTCTCAATCATCGTCCAACTCGAACCCAGGAGATTTGGACGACGAGTAGGACGAGGATTTGGCCGCCCGGTAGCCACGTTTGTCAAAACGTGGTTCGTCAGCTCCCAAACCCACCCATCACCACCAGCTCACGTCAGCGGCTACGGCCTCGCGCATCAATCCTCGTCGTCTCACTCATCGTCCCACTCGAACCCGGAAGATTATGGACGAGGAGTGGGACGAGGATT
>JAGRPD010000599.1 GCA_020439875.1 Verrucomicrobiales bacterium | reverse complement strand
GATACGGCGATGACGGCGTCGGCCATTTCGATGGCGGTCTTTTCGAGCCACACCGTGAAGTCGTAGCCGCCGCCGAGTTGCTCGCGTTTCCATGGGCGCAACGGCTCGAGGGAGTGGACGGTGAGCACCATGGGGATGCCGTAATTGAGCTTGGCGACGATGCCGCCGAAGTGGGAATACCAGGTGTGGAGGTGGACCAGGTCGGCATCGATGGTGCGGGTGTTGAAGTCGAGGCAGCGTTGCAGAGCACCAAACACGGATTTCAGATGAGGCGGGCTGGTCCAGCCGTCGGTGTTGAGCCCGGCACCGTGAACCTGCAGGGGGCGGTTGGGCTGCTCTTGGTCGCCAAAACAACGGACCTCGACGTTCATCAGAGCGGCCATTTCCCGGGTGAGGTATTCGACGTGGACGCCAGCGCCGCCGTAGATGTGAGGGGGAAACTCGTTGGTGAGGAAAAGGGCCTTCATGATGAGAGTCACTGCTCTACCGGGAAAGGCGGGGTGCGCAACCAGGAAGGCGAGGAATGCACAGGCTCAGCGCGGGGAGTGGAAGGCTCGGCGGCCTCACGGTGGCGAGTCCTTTTCCTCCTCAGGCCGGATCCAGGTGGGATCTGCGGCGGAGAAACTGACGGGGATGCCGGAGGAGGGGTGGGGGAAGGTCAGGGTGGAGGCGTGCAGGCACATGGGAGGCGCGCCGAGAGGGAGGGTCTGCGTCTCGCCGGTTTTGCCGTCAGGCAGGTAGGAGGGGTCTCCGACGATGGGAAATCCGAGATGCCAGAGGTGGATGCGGATTTGATTGGTGCGTCCGGTGATGGGCTGGGCGGATAGCAGCGAGGTGCCGTCGGCGAAGCGTTCCAGGACACGAAAGCGGGTGAGAGCTTCTTGGCCGTGGGTCTCATCCACCCCACGGATCGCGGCGGTGCTCAACTCAGTGCGGATCCGGGCGCTGCCGTCGAAGGCATCGGTCGGAGGATGACCGTGGACGCGGGCGAGGTAGTGTTTTTCCACTTCACCACGAGCAAAGGCGGGCTGCAGGCGGCCGGCGAAGTGGCGGGTTTTGGTGAAGACCACGACGCCGCTGGTGTTCGCGTCGAGGCGATGAGCGGGGCGCGGTTTGCAGGGGTGAAAGGCCTGCTGCAGGAGGTACTGCAGGGTGTTGCGGTTGTAGCGACCGCCGGGATGCATGGGCAGGGGCGCGGGTTTTTCCACGACGATGAGCGCTTCGTCTTCATGCAGCAGCTTGATCTGGTGGGCGACATCGGGCTCGCGGGTGGCGGGCTCGCGATGCAGCACGCGCTGCCCAGCGGCGAGGGGCTGATCGAGCGGCACGGGGGCTCCGGCATCGTTGACGAGCAGGCCATCGGTGTAGAGCTGCTCCCACCGCGCATCCTCCACATGGGGGAGCAGTTGGGTGAGGAAAGGAAAGAGGGTGGCTCCATGCAGGGCGGCGGGCACGGTGATGGGGCGGACGTTGTCGTAGGGGATGGAGCCGGGCAGCGGGGTGGCGACTTGCTCGAGCCGACGCTGGCGGGCGACGAGGGCTGCGGCGCGCTCTTCATCAGGGGGGATGTAGCAGTGGGGACAACGGTGGCCGGGCTGGTAGCGGGGATCCTGCTGTTCCTCGGGGGTGAGGGGGGCCTGGCAGTGGTAGCATTGAGCGGTGCCACTCTCATGCAGGCTGGGGTCCACGCCGGTGCGCTGGTCGAACACGAAGCACTCGCCATCATAGTGCGCGCTGCCGCAGTCCTCGAAGTACTTGAGGATGC
>JAGRPD010000598.1 GCA_020439875.1 Verrucomicrobiales bacterium | reverse complement strand
CCAGCCCTGCGGCGAAATTGTGGAGAGCTGGGGGCGGAGGTTGGTAAAAGATGGGGGTAAAAGAGGGGGTTGAAGGCGGGCTGGCTTCTGGGATCGCGGATGAGGTTTCGGGATGGGTGAGGAGAAAAGTTTGCTTGAGGGAACAATTGCACTTGCTGAAAGGTTCGGAATCTGTCCCAATCTTGGATCATTGTGATAATTTTCACAACTCACTCTGGTGCGTTCATGGCGGTTGAGCCTGGCTCCCGCTTCAAGGAAGAACCCACCCCTGGCCCTGGCGGCGGCCTCTTGTTTCACCCCCACCCTCATCTCCTATGGATCGCGACGACCACACCGACCAAGTAGCCCCGACTCTCATCGCCAACCGGGAATTCATCTCCTCCGTTGGCCTCTCTCCCAGCCGCCGATCCCGCCGCCGAAAGACGCCTCACCGAGCCTCCAGCCCGCGCAAGACCCGTGCGGGATCCACGGCGACGAAGACCTTCCTCTTGGACACGAACGTGCTGCTGCATGATCCGGGCAGTTTGAATCGCTTTGCCGAGCACGAGGTCTGCATCCCGGTGGATGTGCTCAGTGAGCTGGATCGGTTCAAAAACGAGATGACGGAACGGGGCGCGAATGCACGGGAGGTGCATCGAAGCCTGATGCGCATTTTTGCGGAGGGCGGACGCTCCATCACGGAGGGCGTGCCGACACCGGGCGGCGGGCGGGTGCGGCTGGTGGTGTATGATCCGCTGGCGGCGACGAAGACACCGAGTGTGCTGGAATTTCAGCGCATCTTTCCTGGGCTGGACAAAATGGATCACCGCATCCTGGCCTGCGTGCTCTGGCTGCAGGAGGAGATGGGCGCGCCGGTGACGCTGGTGAGCAAGGACCTCAACATGCAGCTGAAGGCGCGCGCGGTCGGCATCGGCTGCGAGGACTACCGGCATGACAAGGTGGAGGTGAGAGATGTGGCCAATCGAGACATTGCGCGTCTCGCGGTCACGGCGCATGAGCTGCAGCGGTTTGCGAGTTCAGGCAGGCTGACGTTGCCACCGGATCGGTTGGAGGGGATGATGCTCAATGATTATGCCTTGTTGCAGGCGGGGGAGGCGGCCAGCATGCCCGCGCGGCTGCATCCGGGGGAGGAGCTGCAGCGCCTGCATCACTTGCCAGAGGCCTTGCGCCCTGGGGCGGGCCGTGCCATCAAGCCGATGAATCTGGGTCAGGCCTGCCTGCTGGATGCGCTGCTGGATCCCTCGATCGCTCTGGTGACCTGCTATGGGCAGGCGGGCACGGGGAAGACGCTGCTGGCGGTGGCGGCGGGTTTGCAGCAGGTGATGGTCCGCACCTATCAGGGCATCACCATCAGCCGCCCGATCGTGGCGATGGGACAGACGGTGGGTTTTCTGCCGGGCAGCTTGGAAGAAAAGATGCGGCCCTGGCTGCAACCGATCTATGACGCGCTGGATCTGCTGCTGAGGCCGGTGACCCAACCGAAGCCGCCTCGCAAAACGAAGGGCGGTGGCGAACCCAGACTGACGGACTTTTCCGCGCCTGCCGCCGCGCCCTACGAGCCGCTGATCCAGCAGGGCATTCTGGAAATTGAGGCGCTGTGTTATATCCGCGGTCGTTCCATTCCGGATCGCTTTTTTGTGCTGGATGAGGCGCAGCAACTCACGCCGCTGGAGGCGAAGACGGTGGTGACGCGGATGTCGCGTGGGTCCAAACTGGTGCTGGTGGGAGATCCGGCGCAGATCGACAATCCCTACGTCGATAGCCGCAGCAACGGGCTGGTGTACACGCGCCAGCGGATGCGGGGGCAACCCTTTGCCACGCATGTGCCGCTGGTGAAGGGAGAGCGCAGCCCCCTGGCGGAAGCCGGTGCCCAACTGCTGTGAAAGGTCGGGCCAGAGACCAAGCCAAAGTCCGTATCAAAAAATACGCAAATCGCTGAAACCGGCCGGTTTGGTCGGCGTTTCATCGCCACGCCAAACCACGGGTGCGATTGCCCGCACGGCGGCGTCCGTGCTCCAAAACAAACCACTCAAAAAACCACAAAACACTCATGAAGTACCTGCTCATTACTCTCTCCGTCGTCGCTCTGGCCGCTCTCAACACCCAAGCCGCTGACGGCAAGGGCAAAGGAAAAGGCAAAG